>JBKKAT010000853.1:0-27681 GCA_046714535.1 Acidobacteriota bacterium
TTCGCTTTCCAGCAAGTCTTCATTGAATGCCGCGCAGTTGATCGATACCAGCGGTTTGGCAGCGCGAGCTCCGTTGTAATGGATATACTTCGCAACGAGCTCTTTGCCCGTTCCGCTTTCTCCTTGAATGAGAACGGTTGCGGCGGTAGGAACAACTTTTTCAAGAATTTTGAAAACCTGTTGCATCGGCGCGGATTTTCCAACAAGATTTTCTAACCCGTAGTGCTTTCCTAATTCGCGCTGTGTGTCCTGTAGCAAGACCTCCATCCCTGCCAGTTTTCCGGATTGCAATTCGACCTTTTGTTGCAACTGACGATTCAGGGAATCGATCTTCTTGTTTTTTTCATCCAATTCTTCAAAGAGCCGCGCGTTCTCAATGGAGATTGCCACATGGTTTGCAAGGCCTTGCATGAATTGAAGTTCATCCTCACGAAGCAACGGAGCAGGGGCAGGGGAAGAGGAATCAATATATAACACTCCCAACAGAGTTGGGTCTCTTTGCTGTGATTGCCAGAGCGGAAGACAAAGGACCGATTGCAGATTCATTGCCCGGACACTGGGAGTCTCGGAAAAATCCTTATTGACCGGAAGCACGGGAATGTAAACGGATTCTTTTGTTTCCACCACTTTGCGTACGATGCTGGTGGATCCTTTGAAATGATCCGGTTCCAGGTTCTGTTTGTTGCGATCTCGCGCAGACTTAATGACAAAACCAGACTCATCGCTCTGTAACATCAAAAACCCTCGTTCTGCTTTCGTGATTTCCAGGATGATGTCCAGAAGCGTAGGCATCAGATGATCCAGATTGCGCTGCGAATTCAATAGAGCCTGAACGTGGGCATGGTTCAGATCAAACGGCATGCTCCATTATTGCACCATCAGGCGAAATCATAGAAGGGAAGGTTTTGTCTGGCATTGGCTTTGCTCTTTGCGTTGCCATGAATACAAAGCCAGTTGCCAGTCAAACATTCATTCGATCACGACATGCAGGATCCGCACACCGGCATGCGATTCTTGCAACCTTTCTCCTTTTTTTACTTGCAGAATTAGCTGCTGCTGAAGACGTATGGCAAGCGGTCGGACCAGCAGGCGGATCGATTTCACAAATAATACCTGACCGCGGGCATCCCGGTGTCTGGTATCTTCTCGAATCAAGCGCTGCGGGACTCTACCGTTCCACCGACAACGGAGAAACCTGGAAATTCACGAAAATCAGGAATGTCCACAACATCCTGGTCCATCCTGCAAGCTCCGAAGTTTTTGTTACGGTTCCCGGCAATAACTGGAACTACTATGCCCTGCTTTCAAGCACCGATCTCGGTCATACATTCGAAATGCGCTCGCCGGATGCTCCATTCAGGATCTTTGGTCACCCTTCGAATCCAAAAGTTCTATGGGGTTCGGGAGTGAGTAACTTGTATGACCTTAGTGTCAGCTACGATGGTGGGGAGAACTGGCAGCAATTTCATAATCTGCCTTTCAGGCTTGACAAAGAGTACGATCTCGGGGGCTACTCGGGTTATCCCACCTACTATGAACTTCAGTCGGTCCTGGTTTCGCCCCTGGACCCGGAAACCGTTTACATTTCGACTGCTGCGGTATTCGACCAGGGATGTGGAGGCGAGTCTATAAGCCTTCATCTAACTTCGAAGAACTCGGGAAGATCGTGGTCCGGCACCGAAGATTATGGAAGCCACATTTATGATCCGGCATTTCCGGATCGCGCTTTTTTTATCAGCTACGATGAAACCCGGATACTCAGAGAAAGCGGATGGCAACGTTTGAATCGCCTTTCCTTTAATGATCTCATCAGCGTTCCAGGCAAACCGAATCTCCTGTATGGGATCAGAAACGGAAAACAATGGATGAGTCGTGACGGAGGAGTGAACTGGTCTTACGTAACGCTCGGCCCCGGTGGAAAATCGCTCGTGCTGAAGGCGCGCAGTACTCCGGAAGGTTCACTCATCGCAGGAACCGTAGCAGGAATTTACATTGTAGATGACAATCAACGCTGGCATCAGGCAAAAAAAGACATCCGCGAGCCCAGCACGATTCGGGATGTGGCCACCGCACCCCGCTCATCCACAGTCTACGCAGTAGTTGGAAACTATTTCCTTTTTCGTTCACAAAATTCCGGGAAAACATGGAGAAACATCACCGATAACCTGCCGCTTTCCCCAAACTTCATTTATTTGCAAGTAAACCCGGGCAACCAAAAACACGTATTCGCAACGGTCAATAACAGGATGCTTGTTAGCTTAGACGCCGGAGAAACATGGACGTACGTGCCGGAAAAAGCGATTCGCGTATTTTTTAGCCAGGATTCTACACTTTACTTCTCCAGAAATCGTTACAGCCACCTTTTTAAAAGTCTCGATGGCGGAATCACATTGCAGGAGCTGAAGGCCGAGTACGGATCAAAGCGAACTTCCATCCTTGATCTGGCGGTAGATCGTTTTAACGGAACATTCTATGTTGCTACGGAGCATGGCCTCTACCGTTCAAACGATCAAGGGACCACGGCGCATCAAATAGCAATAGATCTACTTCCGGATTGCCCCAGATGCCTGGGTTTCAGTCAGATCGTTCCCCTTACCACGCGGGGCCAGTACCTGGCAGCGACAGAGATCGGACTTGTTAAAACGATCAACGAGGGAATTACGTGGCAGAAACTTTCACAAACAACCGGAAGGATCTATCCGGTGGATGACTTCGGTCGCCATGTGTTCATGCTATCCGGACGATTGTTGGAAAGTAGGGATGGTGGCCGAAATTTTGAGGACATTACCAGATCGATTGATCCGAACCTGGGCCGCTATTCATACGTTCAAGCGATCACCGATCCAGGATTCCGTCCCGTTTACGCTGTAACCGATCTGGGCATGTATCGACTCGATTGACAGGAGAATGGAAATGAAACTTGTACCTGCTTTCACAATTTGCGTATTTCTTGTTTGTTGGAACCTTGCTGCCGATTGTCTCCTGCGCGGAGTCGAGAGCCTCGAAACAGGAAGCGAGAAAGCCGACATTGCGGTGGCAGATTTTAATCAGGACGGTTTTCCGGATGTTGCCATTGCGGGCGCAGAAGCCCGCGTTGTTCGAATGTTTTTGAATCAGGGAGACGGAAGCTTTACAGTCTCCAGCGAAAGAAGGCTGAAGAACGATCCATTGCGAATCAGAGCCGCAGATTTTAACGGAGACACAATTTCCGATCTGGCAGTTGCGGATTCCCGTGGCATCGTAATCCTGTTCAACAATGGGAGCGGCAGGTTGACGATCGATGGGCGAATTAGAATCCGGTCACCACTGGCTTTTACTGCCGTAGATTTCAATTCCGATTCAGTTGCGGACCTGGCAGTTCTAACCTCGAACGGTGAAGGCGGCAGACTATCTATATTTCTAAATGCTCATGGCACATTTACAAAAGCTCAAACGATTGGCATAAAGTCACCACTGGACTTAATCTCAGCACGTTTGGGTGAAGGTCGTTTTAACGATCTGATTGTCTCAACAGACAGCGGCTCGCTCCTTATTTACAAGGGCTCCGGCACAGGCGCGTTTACGCACTCGTCCGCAGTCGCCGTTGCGCCGGGCGCCGCTCAGATCAATGCGGCCCTGATTAACGGAGACGATCTTACGGATCTGGTTGTTGCCGGGCGAGACGGTAAAGTGACTGTGCTGCTCGATCAAGGTGGAAATTCATTCAAGAGAATTGATCTGTCTACGGGATCGGAAATTCGCGGAATCTCGCCGGCCGATTTCAATGACGATGGCCGCATCGACTTGCTGCTGATCAAGAAAAATTCGCGTGCCGCGCTGTACAACGGGAACGGCAAAGGCTCATTTTCCTACGCGCGCAGTTTTGCGCATGGATTATTCAGCGGTCCGGCTGTTACGGCCGATGTTAATCATGACAACAAAAGCGACCTGATAGCCGCCGAACCTGGTTCAGCAGGAGTCTATCTGGGAAACGGCAAAAACAATTTCTACATCGGCGCCAAAAAGATTTCCAAACATGGGGGGAATCTCTTTGCGGGCGATTTCGATGGAGATCACAATGCTGATCTCGTGATCTCGAGAGATGATGGCTCCTTCTTGCTCAGGGGAAATGGGAATGGCTCCTTTCTTACTCCCGAACCAGCCAATCTGCCTTTGATAGGATTTGCGGCCATTGCAGATCTGAATAAAGATGGCAGAGACGATATCGCAGGCTTCAAACAGCGAGACTTCAAGGTATGGCTGAATCGTACAGATGGCGATTTTTTGGAAACCCACATCAGGAGAATGGAGATTGATCCGCCTGTTCAAGCTCTGGATCTCAACCGGGACGGCTCACTGGATCTGGCTGTCATGGAACCCAACCGGTTAGTGATATTTCTAAATGACGGAACCGGTGGATTTCAAGATACGAACCTGACGGACTTCATCGCTAGCCAGGGAAGCATGGCTGACTTCAATGGTGACGGAATCGCCGATCTTGCCACAACTCACAGCATCGCCCACCCAACATACCTGGAAAACCAGCTTACGATTTTTCTTGGGACACCCGACCTGAAGTTTAACGAGCATCTCGTTCTAAAGTTTGTGGGATGTCCGGGTGCTATTTCATCCGGCGATATCAACGGCGATGCGAAAGCAGACCTCATAGTCGGATCATCCTGTGATGGAAAGCTAACGTTATTCACCGGTGACGGCGCCGGCGGTTTCTCCCAGTCACACGCGCTTGCGGGAAGCGGTTCCTATGATCCGTTGGTGGCCGATTTAAATGGCGACGGGATGAGTGAGATTATTTCCATCGCAAGATACCCCGCGAAAGTATCGATTTCTCTTGGACCACAATTCAGCGAGTACAAACTGTTTGGACCGCATTACTGGAATCGTCTTGTTGTTGCTGATTTCAACAATGACGGTTATGCGGATGTTGTGGCCTCCGCTCTTGATTCGACTTCATTTTTCGAGAATTGCAAATGAGACGTAGGATCCGTTTGCTTTTCAGTTGTCTCATTTTCCTTTTCAACGAGAATGCCCAATCGACTCCTTGCGCGCAGCTTCCAGCAGCGGGAAGTCCCTCGCGTTTGTATAAAGACGGAAGCAGACTGTGCTGGAATGGAGCGCCGATAAGGATGATCGGCTATGGCACAATCGATCTGGCTACAAGAGACGGATTTGATGCTGCCCGGTTCCTGAACACAATCCGTTTTGTCGATAAAGGCGATCGGAAAAAAAATCACGGAGTGAATCTCACCAGAATCTGGGCCACAGGAAACGCAAATTCTCACGATTGCTACCATACTCCGAACACACAGGATCCGGACCAACCGCCGATGACGATGCCATTTCAATTTCTGCCGGGAGAGAGTTGTCAGGCCAATCACGTTCGCCCGAAATACGATATGTGCATCGGTGATGTGGCTTGTCCTGGTGCTGCCGGCCTCAATCCCGGTTACGTTGCGCGCTTACAACACATCCTTTCGGAAGCGCGAAACAACGGAATTATTGTGGAGCTTGTGCTGTTTGATGCATATTTCCTTGGTAGAGGTCGTGACGGCAACGCATTGTATGCCAGAAATCCCTGGAATCCGCTGCATAACAACATGGGCAAGAATCAGTTTCGCCGTTCTGCCGGCAGCGCCACGCTTGCAGCATGCGACAATCTTTATCGCTCCACCGATGAGTCCGATATGGCTGACGATGCGTTTCCGGAATTCTACGACATCTGTAAAGACACCAGCACAACGGCAAAGTGCGACAAAACCCTCAATTGTCTGGGGCTCATTCAAAAGGCGTATGTGATTTCGATGGTGGATCTGGTAAGAAATAATGGGTCTGACAATGTTTTCTTTGAAATCATGAACCGCGCGACGTTTGATAAGCGTGACTCAGCGAAAGAAGGTTTTGATCGAACAAAATTCATCAGGTGGAATGACGTTGTAGGTTACTGGATCAAATGCTCCGGCGACAATGATTGCAGCAACACCCCTGGAGATTATCTTGTGTTGGGTGAAGTAGGGCTCGCACTATACAGTGATCTTGCCTGTTCCGATCGACGCGAATGTCCGAACAACCCCACCGATGTATTCGCAGCGCCCAACATAGATATGATCAATATTCAGGGGTATACATGGGATAACATTCCGGATGCGCGGGGACCTTGCGCCACTGCGACCACCGCGCTTTCGAAATTCGAAAAGCCTGTAATCATTGACACCGATTCCGCATACAAAAGAGTCAACAAGTGCCGGCTGGCCGAATGGGCATCGCAAATCAAAGCCTGCGGCAATCCGGGTGAAGTGCATCTGAACCATCTGGATGGAATGACGTTCGATTATCCTTCGCCGAAGACCTGTAGTTTTAAAGGCAAAGGCTCGTCACGCCTGTATGAAGATTTCGATGAAAAGTACCTGGATTGTTTTTCTCTCGACACGATTGCATTCGGCGATCCGACTTTTTTATCGGATGTTGTCACAACAGCCGCTCCGCAATCCTGTCCTCATTCTGTAGGTTCGGATGGAAGTCCCAAATGGTGCGCCGCCAGATGTAATCAGGAATAATCGCCTACAGCTCGAGGTCAGCCTTAGCCTCCAGGCGAACCTCGAAACATGGAATTGCCAGATTTTGGGATGGTTGCTATACTTGATATACGATATAACAACAACTCATGAAACAATTAATTGTCCGAATCGATGAAGAGACGAGAATGAAGATGACGCGGCTTGCGCGGAGCGAAGGGAAGACTTCTGCCGACGTATTGCGGGATCTAATCCATGGGTATATCCGGGACCGTGATATTTCTGGCTACATAGATGATCTGTGGGAACGATCCGGGAAGAAACTGAGAGCGCGCCGTATCGGACAGGCCGGAATGCAGCGCTTGATCCGGCAAGTCCGAAGCGACAAAAATGCGAGTCGTGATTGATACGAACGTATTCTTTTCTTCCTTTTATGGGGGCAACCCGCGTAAGATCATTGATCTCTGGAAAGAAGGCCGGATCACTCTTTGCGTTTCAGCGCCGGTTCTGGAGGAATACCTCGAAATTCTGGATCGCGCATTTACTGGAGAGCCGGAGCGTGATGAGCTGGCCGGACTGTTGGAAGGAGGCTTCCATTCGGTATTTACTGCAAAAGCAGCGAGGATCAATATCGCAAATCTGGATCCGGATAATATAAAGTTTATCGAATGCGCTGTTTCCCTCTCTGCGAAGTGGATCGTGACCGGCGATCGGGAGCTTCAGGACCTTAAGAAGTACGGTCGTATTCTTATCGGGAGTCCAAAGCAGTTCTTACAGGCATTTCTGGAGTTGTAAAACTCGCCTACAACTCGAGCTCAGACTTACTGCGGCATCCGAAAACGGAACAGCGATCCGTTTCGTTCCAGCAATCCCAATGATGAATGGTCCGGCATTCACGGCACGAAACTGACTTTTCCGTTTCTATAATTGGATTTCTGCAGTACGGACATACAGCGTCCCCTTTTTCAGTAGACTCCTTGCGATCTTGATAGTTCAAAAGAAAGCGGAGAAACGTTATGGATGCTCCCAGCGTTTTAGGCCACTCTTTTAAATCCTCAAGACTTTGGAACGTTTTTGTTCCGCCAACACTGGTCGATGAAATTTTCAGCGAATCATAGAATTGGAGTCTCTGAATCAGTGCAGGAAGCTCCTTTTGCGCGATCAATCGTTTTGTGATCTCACCAGAGGACTGAATGATCGTCATGGTCTGTCCGGTAAGAGAACGTTGAATCTTGAATTTAAAAGGCAGTTCAACGAAAAAGAAAATCTGAAATTGATAGCGGAGCGTTTCCTTCTTCAATTGGATTTGGAACGTGAACAAACGGGAATGACAGGTCCATGTATGATTGTGATAAAAATCCTTGAAGTGATTTCGATCCGGATAGCCCTTCAGGCTTGTGTCTATGAAATGAAATAGTTTTTCGAAAACCGGATCGATTTCGTCTGGTTTTGTCTGAGGCTCAATAGAACTAGCTAAGTAGACGAATAAGGAAAGTATGGCTGCAATCAGAATGATAAAAAGCAATACCATGGATTTTCTAATCGTCGCTGGGCGGGCGAGGCGCCCGCACCTCCACGATTATCTGGTTACTTCCAGGGCAATTGTTGTTGTTCGTTTCAGCGTACCGATTTTTCCGCGAACCGTGATCCGGTAGTCCCCCGGCGCCATATCGCTTTCCGCAGTCAGTGTCAGCGTTACCGATTTGCCGGTGGAACTGAGCTCGAAGTCTCCTGAAATTCCTTCCGGCGGGTCATTAATCCGAAATTTGATCGGATCGGAAAGATTGATGCGCGCAATTCGTAACTGGATGTGGATCGAATTACCGCGCTCCACAGTTGTCTGATATTGAGTTGGATAAATTGTGAAGTTCGGTAAAGTAGTTGAATCGGAGCGTTTCCGGTCTTGAATCACGGACTTTATTTTTTTCAACACGTAGACCGATGTCAGGTTTCGTTGATTGAACCCGTAACGTAAACCTTCGGTCGTGAATATTGCCGGCTCGCCCAGATTGAAAACGTTCGGATGAATTCCTTTCGCATCCATTCCCTGATGAATGATGGCCGGTCCACGAAGCGAAAGCCAGTAGTTCCAGAGTGGAACCTGAAGCATCGTGGCAACTTCCTGAATGATGTTATTGTATGTGGCGACTCTACGTCCCATGATCGGATTGTCCAATCGCGGTGGAATGGTGCTTAAAACCGGCACAACACCGCTCAGCATCGTCTCCTGCACCACGAGGCTAAGGTTCGCGCGGAATTTTTCCGGATCATCCTCTTCCAGATCGTTTGTGCCAAGCATGATCAAAGCAATGCTCGGTTTGAGCAAACGGAATTCACAGCGCAGCGGGTTATCATCCGGAGGTGGACATGCCGAAAGCGGGTTCGGAAATTTCGTTAGCGGTTCCGCCGCGGTCCAGCCGTTCTGTGCAGGCAGACTGTCTCGGGAAAATGAATTTGCTCTGCCACACCACACGGTCGTATAAGAGGGCGGAAATGCTGTGCCACGAAAAAACTGGATCGTCGAAGCCAACGACTGATGATTCGCCAGGACTTCCGCGCTGCATCCGATATCTTTTTGAAAATATTTGCTTCTGGTGATGCTGTCGCCGACTTTAGCAAAAACGGTAGGACGATTTCCAGCCGCGACACCGGTTTTGTAAACGTTTCGGAGTTGAAATTTCATCGTTTTGTCGATCGAAGGAACCACCGGCGGTTGCTGTGCAAGCGCGAATTGCGGCAACCCAAAAAGAATCAGAAAAATTGAGATGCAAAAATGTGGTTTCATAATAATCAGAAGATTCTAGCATGGTTGACCATCAGATATGGATGCTATAATCACTGACTTGCCATGAGCCAGATCTCGTACCTCTTTCGCTGTTTACTTCCATTCCTGTTGATATTTTTGCTGCTGGCTTGTAAGGAGCAACCGGAGCCCAAAAAAACAGAGGAAACCAAACCTTCTTATGTGCGGATAGACCGGCTTCTTCAAGAAAAATCCACAAAGCTGCAGGGTGGTCTTCCGATCCATTTCACCAATCCCGAGGATTCTAAAAAATTGGGATGGGAGAGCAATAGTAATTTTTTACGCGCCGTGCGTAAACGGACGATCCTTGAGATACCGGAACCTCCGCTGAAGGATACCAATACATTCTTAATGTTTCGCGCCCGTTTGCCGGCGAATGTGCCGTCGCAAACGGTCACCATCCACAGCGGAAAAAGACAGTTCTTTTTCATGGACTTAACGAACGGATGGAAGGAGTACCAGGCGGCGCTTCCACCGGGCGCAAAGAAGATCCGTTTTGTTTTTGAGGGGAAGAATAAGACCGGTTCCTTCGGAGATTTTACTGATTTTCAGTTGCAATTCTACGGCCATACCTCATTCAAAGTGGGAAATGAAGTGAGATCCTCCATCATTCTTCCCGCGAACACGTCCCTTTCTTTTCTGTTGACTGTCCCAACGGGAAATCCCTTTCTCTCACTAGGTGTTGCCGTGCAGGGGGACAATCAGGAAATACCACTTTCCGTCATGCTAAAGGAAGACTCTCTCACCAAGACACAAGAACTGCCTGCCTCTTCAAAAGAGTGGCGGGACCATCAAATCGACTTGAGCGCGTTCGCAGGAAAGCAAGTGCATTTGGAACTCAAATCCACCGGAAAAGCTCGATCGTCGCGTCCTGACACATGGTTTGCGGCATGGAGCAATCCGGAAATTGTTGATCTTTCTGCGAAGAGAGAAGGTCCAAACATTATCCTGTTTTCCATCGATGCTATACGCTGGGACCATTTGTCGCACTACGGCTACTCCATAAAGACGAGCCCGAATCTGGATATGCTGGCGCAAAGATCTACCGTATTCAAGAACGCCTATTGCACTTCTCCCAGCACGTTGCCGTCTCACGCGTCCCTGATGACAGGACTTTATGTGGGGCAACATCATGTGGGTAGAAAAACGAGAGGGATCCGGCGCCTCGAACGGATTCCTGAAAGATTTCTCACCCTTGCGGAACTTGCTTCGCAAAAGAACTACCGCACCGCCGCCATAACGGATGATGGCTACGTTTCCAGTTTCTACGGTTTTCAACAGGGATTTCAGCAATACTTTGATAACAATGATGTAGAAAAAAATGAGATCGTACAAACGATCGATGACGGGATCCTCTGGCTCAAGAAAAATCAATCGAGACCATTCTTCCTTTTTTTACACAGCTATGAAGTCCATGAACCTTTTACGCCACCGCTGAGCGCTTTTCAGCATCTTTTTCCGAATCACAAATTGAAAGGGGGCAAAAGCCCGGAAATTCATAATGAGTGGCTGAAAGATGTCATGACCGGAAAAAAGGTTCCCACTGCTGAGGAAAAGGAGCTCGTCCGAAAAGCTTTTGACGCCGAAATTTATTTCTTCGATCAACAGTTTGGACGTCTGCTAAAGGAGCTGCAAAATCTTCGTCTGAATCAAAACACCATTCTCATCATATTCTCGGATCATGGGCAACAGTTCTTTGAAAGAGGAAATAGTTTCGGGCACGCAAGCTCGCTTCTTCCCGAAGAAATCCGGATTCCCCTGATCTTGTATCTCCCCGGCAAAGCCCCTCAAGAAAGAAAAGAGATTGTGTCGCTGGTGGATGTTTATCCAACTGTCGCGTCTTTGATTGGCGTAAAGAACCCTCCACAGGTGGATGGGCTGAACTTAATGCAGGCTTCAAATAAACAACTTCAGAATCGATCCATCTATTACGAAATCAATTTCGGTGAGAAAGTGCTCTGGGGGATGCAAAATCACGAATACAAACTGCTCGTGGATTCATCGACCGGTCTCGAATACCTTTTTGATCTTCGCAAAGACCCCGAAGAGGCGAAGAATCTGATTGGTCTTTCACCCCGCGCATTGAAACCTATGAAGGAACTGCTTTCTGCTTACATCGCGAAATCAATCGCCGAACCGAAATTTCGGGATAAGGAACCGGACGTGGAGGAGGCGAAGGAATTGAATGAACGATTGCGGGCGCTTGGGTATCTGAACTGATTCATCACAGAGTCACGAAGATGAGCTTCGTGACTCTGCCGGATTAATTCTTTCTACCCGGGGCAGTGGTTCTGCGAACAAGGTTTCCAGTAGAGGAAAACTCTTGTGCCGATTGCAGGCGGCCAATTCAGCGGACAGGCATTGAAAATTTCAAAGACGTTGTTCCCGACGTCCTTCATTCCCTGGATAATTCCAAAGAACTCATCCCGTCCGGAAGTACCGGCCTTTCTCATGTCGCCGCAGTTGTAGAAGGAGTTTGCGCAGGTGGACCCGGCTGGAAGTTGCACAATGGCCCATTGGCCGCGGACTCCAATTACGTTTCCGAAGATAAAGCCTCCTCTCGGCGCCGGATTTGTACAAGTGCCGGTGCCGCCACCGCCACCCCCGCCGCCACCACTTGTTACAGAAAGACTCTTTTGAGCAGTATCTTCCAGATCATCGTTGTCCTTGACCTTCAGCTTAACGGCAAAATTTCCAGTCCGGCCGAATACATGAGAGACCGTTCTGCCGTCTGCCGTCTTTCCGTCTCCGAAGTTCCAATCATAGGACCTGATGTTCCCATCCGAGTCACTGCTGGAGGACGCGCTGAATTGAAAATTCGTACTTGCGTCGCCACTCGATGGGGACACAGTAAAAGCTGCATTCGGATTTTTTCCACGGATTTTTATTTCTTTTTGAATGGACGATCGCAATCCACTGTTATCTCTCACATTGAGTTCGACTGCAAAGAGATCCACTCTTGCAAATTTGTGCTTCACAGTCTTTCCGTGCGCTCTCGACCCATCTTTGAAGTCCCATTCATAATCCGTGATTCGTCCATCTTTGTCGTCACTACCGGAAGCATCAAACTGAAAAATTGTGTTGATCGGCCCGTTATGCGGTGAAAAAGTAAAACGCGCAACGGGGTACACAATATTCTCTATTTGTACATCTCTTTCGTTTGTACCCTTTCCCTGGTTGTTATCAGTGACAGTCAGCTTGACTTTGAAGTTGCCGGCCGCGTTATATACGTGCGTGGCTTGCTTGCCGCTTGCTGTGTGGCTATCACCAAAATCCCAACTATAGCCGGTGATGCTGCCATCCGGATCCCGGGAGGCTGAAGCGTCAAACGTGAAACGCGTGTCCTTGGATCCTTGCGACGGACTCATAGTAAAGGACGCAACGGGAGAACGATTATCACTGATGCTCAACAAATCCGAGTTCGTTGCGACTCCTGCTGGAGTGGCCACTCGAATCAGTCGTTTGCCGGAAGGCGCATCCGCATTTACAGAAAAAACAACTTCCAGATCGTTGGGATTAACAATCCGGGTTCCATGGATTTTAATACCGGAATCCAAATCGACGGCTACAATTCCAGAGAAATTACTCCCCAAAACATGGCCTGTTACGTTTTGTTCACCGCGACTCACCTGAGCCGGCGACATTCCGGTTACGGTTGGTTTGTTTTCGCCTGACGTCAAATCGCTTGTGTTACATGCGTTGAAGGCGAGCAGGCAGGTGATGGCTAAAATAAAGAGAAGACACCCTCTCATTCTCCAGTCCTCCTAGAAAGAGCTTTTGGCTCCTTAGTTGCCTGCTATTCTACTGCAATTCCAGAACCTGCGTCAATACTATTGTTGTAGTATGACTTCCTAGATATTGTGTTCCAATTTTGGACAATACCAGCAATTGTAATCTTTGGTTGTGAATCTTTTTATGGTTTAATCCAGAACCTAATAAAATGAAAAATTAAAAATAAAAAATGAAAAATAGGCGGCTAAGGCACCCCGGTAGGTTTTATGGATAGGAAAGAGAGAAAAGAGAGTTTAAGTTCCGGATTTACCGGTACGTTCTTCGCTTGATCCGGTTTCTAACGAAGCTCTCTAACGATCCAGTTGTGTATGAAATAAAGAGACAACTGATTAAAAGTGGAACGTCGATGGGGGCCAATTACTTCGAAGCACAGGGAGCGAGTTCGAGAAATGATTTTAGAAACTTTTTCAGCTATGCACTCAAATCGTCCAACGAGAGGAAGTTTTGGCTTGCCCTTCTACGCGATAGTGGGTTGGTTTCTGCGGAACTGGCTGAAGAAAACGAATATCTCCTGGTTGAAACGAAAGAGATAGCAAATATTTTTGCTTCCAGCATCATCACTATGAAAAGAAAAAGTAAAAATGAAAAAGAAAAAATGAAAAATGAAAAATACGGGCTCGGAGCTTACTTCATCTGCATGACTGTCTCATCCGCCCATTTTTCATTTTTTATTTTTAATTTTTCATTTTATATGTCAGTAGCGATCTTTCTCGGCATCACATTTCTATTTTTCGCGATCCGTTCGCGCCCAATCCTTTTTCATTTGCTTTGCGCCGGACTGCTGGTTGGTTTTGTTTGGTGGACAGGCCGGACACTGATGGCCGGCTCGATCGGGGAATGGATCATTGCAACGGTTGGCCTGATCCTTTATTGGTTTGGTCTTACGATTGTGCGAATCATGCTAACGCGCAGCGTAAGTCTTCACATGCTGGCGAACTATGCATTGGGGAGGGAAACGAAGACCGCCAGTCAAGGAATCGCGGACCGACTCCAGGATGCCAGACAATTTGGTCTGGTATCCTCAACACAGGATGGATACAAGCTTACGGCGTTCGGATCTTTCATCGCCGGCATCGTGGCTTTTTGCTACTGGATTCTGAGAATCAAATAATGGATGTCCTTATTATTGTTGTTGCCGGATTTTTGATTGCTGTTTGCCTGAGCGAAGTTGCACTGAAGGGTACCAAACTTCAAACGGGTCTCACGAAGGTTGTGCTGGTCCATATTGCAGTAGCAGGCTCGCTGCTGGTTTATTTTTTTGCAACGGGACGAATGGTGTGGGACGCGCTTCTGATTTTCTGGGCAGGAGCATTTTTGACATGGTTTGGCGTCCGGAGTCATATGGAAAGCTCGATCCTTTTGCGAATGCTATATCTATTGCGTAGAGGACTCGTCTCTGAGAGCCGGTTACTGCAAGAATATGAATCCCACTATGGAGAAGCTCAACGCCTGGAAGAGTTATTCCGTGGAGGTCTTCTGGAGCAAACACCGGATGGAATCGTGGTTACATCTAAGGGCAAATTTATTCTTCGCGTTGTTTCCTTTTTAAAATGAAAATCTCCTGGATTGGCGCGTCTTTACTCTTTCTTGTCCTGGTCATTCTCACCGGCTTTCATGGCACCTGGCTCCAGGCATTCCTGTCTCTCGGGCTGATCATTTTTCTGTGTCTGACGGCTCTTCCTATTTCGAGAATCCTTTTCCCGGATCAAGTAGAGGCCATGATTCTTACCTTTCCTGTAGGATATGTGCTTCACGCGTTCTTACTCTCCTTTGCGGGACTCTTTTTCGGTATTGATCGACTTACGATCATCATTTATATAGCAATCGTTATCTTGCTGATGGTTTTCTGGAAATTCAGGATCAGTGGCAAAACGGATCAGGCAACTGTCTCTACATCCTGGAAACGAGAAGACTGGATGCTGATGTTTCTCTGGCTCTTCTTGACCGTTGCAATCGTTGCTCTTCCTTTTGCAAGAGTGGGGGAAGAGGCCGGCGGAGGATACACTTATCGAGCTTATTTCAACGCGGATTTTTTCCGGAACATGGCTGTTTCCGGATCGCTCTCCCATGCCGGTATTCCGCCGGATAATCCGTACCTGGGAGGTCACAAATTACATTATTACTGGTTCTTTCACCTGATTCCTGCCTACTGGAATGAATTGTTTCCGTCATACCGGTCCGATTTTGTAATGGTTCAATTTTCGCTCGTTGCGATGCTGATCTTTACTGCAGCGCTTTTTGTGGTTCTTCGACGTTTCGTGCAGCACCGAAAGAGCGCTTTGTTTCTGTTGCCGGTATTTGCGGTTGGGGGAAGCTACGAAGGCCTGTATGTCCTTCAATGGTTGAGAAACAGGCAGCAACCCTGGACCGAGTTTGTGAATCTGAACATCGATGGCATTTTGCGATGGCATTGGAAGGCTCCCCAAATTGATACGCTGTATCGTGCGCTTCTCTACGCGCCCCAACATTTAATCGCGTTGGCCATTTTTCTCATGGCTTTATTGATCTGGAACTCGGAACGGTCGGGTCAGGAACCTTTAAAAGGAGGAAACCGCAAGGTTATTTTTTACTTCCTGATTTTTGCGTCTCTGGGATTTTCCGCATTCATCGGAGCAACTTTGATTCTGGGAGCCGCTTGCATTCTTTTGTTTCAAACCTTCCGCGATCCTGGAAAGAAATGGAGAGAGGTCTTGTTTAGCGGGCTTTTTGGAATTTCGTTTCTGGCCCTTTACCTCTTTTGCTTTCAGATGTTTCAGCCTGGTTCACAACAGATTGAGTTTGGTCCGGACAAAACGATCCTGGCACATTTCCCACAATATTTTCTATTGAACTGGGGAGCCCTCCTTGTGATTGGGCTTGCGGGAGTATTTTACAGGTCGCCGTTGTTACCCAACCGGATACTTCTATTCTTTTTGCTTTTTTGTTTTCTGTTAATTGTTTTCGTCAGGATTCTGTTGGCCGGTTTATCGGATATCAGTCTCAAGGTTGGGCATTTTTCACACGTGGTGTTATTGCTGCTTGCGGCTGGTGCTCTGGACAGGTTTCTCGGGGCACATCCACAAAAATCGAAATGGCTCGCGGCGTTAATCACTCTTCTGGTCCTGCCGGCCATGGTTACATGGGGCATGGATGCCTGGAATTCTTCTGATATACGAAATCGTAGATTCACGACACACATCAAGAAGGAAGAGGCGGAGGTTTGTCGCTGGATGCGAAGCAATCTTCCCGAAAAGACCGTGGTTCTGAATTACTCTCCCCGATATGAGGATTTCATGCAGGACATCATTCCTCCATTTGCAGAGCGTTCCGTTTTCCTGGGAAACCGGATTTTTTCCCGCATCTTTCAGGTAGAAGAAAAGAGCGTGCAAAATCGTTCGAAGGTTGTCTCAACCTTTTTGCGTCTTTCTTCACCAAAGGAATCATGGACGCTTGCCCGTAAGGCCGGGATCCAATATGTATTCGTCAGCGACATTCAGACGGCCCGGATGCCTGAGCTCCTGTTGAAATTGAGTTCCCCTTATTTTTCGCTGTTGATGCAAGACGGAGAAACGGCTCTTTTCCGGGTCAACGAGAATCCACAGTAGAGAATACATAAGCGCCAAAATATTCAAAACGCAGTTCTTTTCCTTTTGGATATTGCATTTTTAGCGCGTTGAGAAGCTTTTCATCGGATGCCCTGGTGAAAGGGGCGTTGTAGGACTTCCGGATATTCATCCGGATTGTGCGCATATCCATCCCGTAAATCTGATGCCACCATTTATAGAATTTCTTTCCTTCGTCGTCTCTCAACCACCAGGGATTGACTTCCTGAGGTTGCAAAAGAACAACGATCAATTTGTCTTTGGATGCGATTTTGCGAAGGTTCGTCGCGGGTGTGATGAGTTTATAAAATGACTTCGAATACGTTAGATATTCGTTTGTGGAATGGAAGAAGAATTTCGGAGTGATATAGACTTCACAGCGATTTCCCAGCTGGTTCGTGAGCCGCGCCACATTTGCCTGATCACGATCCATTCCCCATAACGCTGCGACTTTTGATGGAAGTGTATCCAAAATTACTGGATACCGTACCATCGCATCCAGGATCCCGGTGAGCAGGGCGCCGGAAAGAACGAGGGGAAGAAATAATCTTGCGATAACAGGAGCGTAACCGTTCAGAATCTGTCCTGCGCTATAGATTCCGAAGCTTGTGAACAAAATGGCAACGGGCAGAGAGCCAAAAACCCGGGGTACATTGGGGGCTCCCACGCTTAAGACTCCGGGCAGAAGCGTGAATAAGAAATAAAGGAGCAGAAATCGTCCATAAGGTTTTCCCAAATTCAGGAGAACCATCAAAACTCCTAGAAGAAAAAAGGCGGTCACAAAGGGAGAAAGCATCGGCTCTTCTTTCACGTTATGGCGCGCAATCGAATCTCCCTTGTAGGTAAACAGACCGAGGGTTTTGGCCGTTGATTCCAAAATGAGTTTTGCCGGGCTTTGTTCTTCGTTTCCTTTTTGTCTCCATACCATGGTGCGTTTCATCCGGTCCGTCAGGCTTTCTTTGTTCTCCATAGAAAACTTCGCAAACGGTGCGGCCACAGCCAGACAAACGATGATTCCCGCAAGAATCGGCTTGAGATGCCTGGATAAGTTTGCGCGGATTGTTCTTTCCGCAAGAAACGCAAGCAAAACAAAAGGGAAAATTCTATAGGCGATATACGTATAAAGCCCTAATCCTCCGATCACTCCTGCTGCGATCAGGAATCCCGTCCTTTTTCGATCCGAGCTCAAACCACGCGCCACAAAATATAACGATGCGAGTTCAAAGAAGGGATACAAACCCGCGCGAACCCCGTAACGGCTGTGAATGATGTGCCATTTGGAAACAGCAAGCAAAAAAGTTGAAATCAGCGCAAGCTGGTTGTTGAAAATGGTTTTAACAAACAGATAAAAAAAGAGGAGAGATAGAGAACCGGCAATCGCCGTGACGATGCGGACGGAAACACTGGAGTAATCGAATAAACTCTGCGCTGCCGCAACCAGATAAGCGACCAGCGCCTCGCGTCCTCCATTCCAATCGAGAAAGATGGGACGTTCCCCCAGTTCTCGAATGCCGATTGCGTCGAGCCCTTTGTACGCCTCGTCATACGTCATGCCGTCAAAGAGCGTTCCGAGTTTCCAGAACCGCAGGAAACATCCCAGCAGGATAATCCCGGCAACAATCCATGAGTTCCATCGGTAGGAAGGCTTTTGCGAAAGGAAATTTTCCCAGACCGCGACTCCCTGCGGATTCCTTCTAAAATAATAGAGGAAATAGGCAACACAGAGAACGAAGATGCCAAGGCAGACCGGGTGTAAGGGATTTTTCAGATGGCTTTTTAAGAATGCTTCTGCGGCAATAAAGAAGAGCAGTACGATTGCCGGCAAGATTTTCTTACGGGCAGAAGTTCTTTGAACAGCTCTTGTGAATCAGGAAGACCTGTTCCCCTACGGGCGGAGGCCAGCGAAACGGACAATTGTTATGAACGCTGAATTGGCCATTGCCGAGGTAGGTCATCTGCGTAACGATCCCGTAGAAATTTTCCGGACTGGCCTTTCTCATGTCTCCGCATCTGTAGAAAGAGTTGGCGCAAGTGGCATCGGAGGGAAATTGTACAATTGCGTCAAAACCATTAACTCCCACGACCGTTCCAAAAATGAGTCCTCTGTTCGGAGCTGCGCTGGTGCAGGTGCCGACGTTACCGCCACCGCCGCCGCCACCGCCGCTTCCAACACTGACCTGCTTCGAAAACAAATGCCTTTCTCCGGAATTATCGGTTACAGTCAGCCGAACTCCGAATGCTCCTGTGCTCTTGAACTTGTGTTGCACGAGTTCGCCGGATGCGGAGCTGCCATCTGCGAAATCCCAGAAATAATGCACGATCCGGCCATCTTTATCACGACTCCCTGAGGCATCAAAACTGAAACTGGTATCAATACTTCCGCTCGATGGATTTACGGTGAAACTCGCTTCAGGAATTTTACTGGCAGCAACTTCGATCTCCCGCCAGAAATTCGCGGTTGTGTTTTTATTATCAGTGACCGATAAAGTGACTCTGAAATTTCCGCCTTTGTTGAAACTGTGCGTGACGACCTTACCGCTATCTTGTTTTCCATCGCCGAATTTCCAGTTGTACTGAACAATGCCTCCATCATCGTTGGATCGGGAGGCGTCAAACCGGAATGGATCATCCTTGATACCGGTGAAAGGTACAATGATAAACAGCGCTTCAGGTACTCGATTGTCCCCCACGGAAAAAAGTGTAGGAGCATTTGTAGCGCCGGTGTTTGTTGCTACGATAACTGTTCGCGGTCCGTGCACAGCATCTCGACTCACGCTGAAGAAGATGTATATTTCCGTGTCGGAGAGACGCTGAAATTGTTCCACCTCTACCCCCTCTCCCAGGCTCACGGACATTAATCCTTGAAAGTTTCTTCCGATGATTCTACCTTCCACACCAATCGTTCCGGGATTGACAACTGTGGGATTCATGCCGGCGATGGAAGGACCGGGACCGTTGATATTGCCGCTGTCTGTCCCGCTATCCCGTTTGCATGCGGCCACAAAAGCAACGACTACGAATAAGATGATGGGAAAAGTCCGCCTCATAACCGTGGGTCTCCAGACCGCCTTAGGCAGAAAAGTATAACATAGCTTCCGTTGAATTCAACTCCGCACGGTCCTGAAACGCCGGCTTTGGCGTTCCCATGAATAAAAGTTCTTGATTCAGTACTATGCGTATAATACGTCCGTCTTTGCTTTGAAACCCGCATGAGTAACGGGTCGTAGTCCCGCGCGCTACGAGCCGGACCCATGCAATGGGTTCAACTTTTCTCTGGCCTATTGAATCATGCTCATGCTATAATCGCCACGTTTCCAGATTGGGTAAAAAAGTTTTAACAAGGGAGTAAGAAAATGAAGACTGTTTTCCGAGTGTGTTTTGTCCTATCACTCGCGCTAGTCATGGGTTGCGGAGATGATGATCCAACTGCCTCCATCAGAGGTATGAGTCCTAACCAGGTGAGCATCGGACAGCAAAACGCTATAGGTACAATTAACGGTACAAGTTTAAGGCCTACGGCGGTTTCGCTTGGTGATGGTATTGAGGTAACCGGTTTTACCGCCAAAAGCTCAAGTGAAGTTGAAGTACGTTTCAATGTGAGCGGTGGCGCTGCTGCCGGACCAAGAAACATCACGATGACCACCACAGGCGGGGCCCTCACCGGCAACTCGGCGCTGAACGTATTGAGTAACAAAGTGCCTCTTGCGAAATTCTCTATCAGTCCGACAGCAGGATCACTGGCAACTGTTTTCGAGTTTGATGGCGGAGATTCTGTCGATCAATTGCAGAGTGCCGCACTTTCATACAACTGGAAGTTTGGTGATGGCGCTACTGCAACCGGCAGAAAAGTAAACCATAAATACACTGCGCTCGGTAACTTTAATGTGGAGCTGCAGGTAGCAGATGATCAGGGTGGATCTGCTTCAGCCTCAAAAGCGGTTGAGGTTTTAAAGAACAGTCCTCCCATCGTCGATTTCACGGTGAGACCAGGTTTAAAAGGAAATACCATAACGCCGTTTAAGTTCGATGCAAGCAAAACCAGAGATCCGGACGGTAGAGTTGCGGATTACATCTGGGATTTCGGGGATAAAAAGAAAAAGGGCGTTGAGGTTGAGCATATCTTTGAGAAGAAGGGTACATACACCGTTGAACTCAGGGCGATTGACAACAAAGGGAATGACGCTACCCTCACCAAAGAGCTGGAAGTCGAAAAGGCAACTCAGGTGAACTGCCTTGGTAGAGGCGGAAATCATCCCCAAATTCTTCGCGGCACGGTTATCGCAGTGGAGCCGGGCAACTGGGCCATCGTTGATTTCGGCCCAGGCCGAACTTGCGGAAATACTTTCCACAAATGCGATGATTTCCGAAAATTTGGTGTCGAGGGACTCAGAGAGTTCTTCGGCATTGTGGACAGGATGTTTGATCGTGGCCATGGCGTTTTCGCAGTCCATAATGCATGTCCGTTATTCTGGCCTCCAGCGATTGGTGAGAAAGTCTTTCTTTACTATAAGACTTGCAGTCAGAATCACTGTCCAGGATAGATAGCACTTTAAAAGATCGGCCCTTTAGCCTCCTGTGGCTAGAGGGCCGTTTTCTGTTTTCAACCAAACCCAGTACAAACTGTTTTTAACAAAAGCTAACTAAGAAAACAAAGACTAAAAAATCCTTCGTTGTCTTTGTTTGCTTCTGTTTTAAAAATCTTTCAGTTGATGTATCCGAGTGCCTTCAATTGTTCTTTCAGCTCGTTCGTTTCCTGCTTTTGCTGTTTGGTTTTTGCCCAACCGGTTGGAGATGTCGATTTTTGCACATAAGAAGCGAGCAGTTGTTTCATTTGTTTTAACGAACGGGATTCTGTTTTGCCGAGGTCGTTCCGTTCTTCCGGATCTTTTCTTAAATCGTAGAACGATTCGGTACCCTTCTGTTTGTCCAGAACGAGCTTGAACTCATGCGTTTGCGCGCCCCAGCGCGCTTCTTTGCCGTATGTCACTTCATAAAAAATGGGACGGTTAAAACGTTGTTTACTGTTGGCCGGTTCCAGCAAATTAATTCCATCCCCGCGTGCGGCCGGTTTGATTCCCATCAGATTTGCTACAGTCGGATAGATATCAACCAGGGACACCAGATCCTTTCGTTGCTCCGGTTTTTTCCCGGGAATATGCAGAATTAAGGGGACTCTGATTTCTTCGGGCGCTAACGTTTTTCCATGCCCAAAAGAATTTTCTCGATCGAAGAATTGTTCTCCATGATCTGCGAAGATCAGGATCACCGTGTTCTGATCCAGTTTTAAGCGTTTCAGTTCATTCAGCAAAGTCGCGAAATTTTGATCAAAGAAATAGACTTCTGCGTCGTAGCATTGCCGGATAAATTCTTTCTGGCTCTCTTTCGGCACGATATCTCCTTTCACGATCCGATGAAGCAAGTCCATCGTAATAACCGGTTGTTGATCCAACGCAGGTTTGGGAAACAATTTGCGAAACACTTCCGGTGGAGGATTGAATGGCTCGTGCACTTCATACGAATGCAAGAAAAGGAAAAAGGGGCGTTGTGAATTCTTATTCAGCCATGTAACCGCATTTGCGATGGTTGCCACATCCTTTCTTGCCATATGAATATTTTCGGAATATTGATGAAAGCCGCGATCAAATCCGAAGAACTTTGAAACAAATCCACCATCCGTAATTCCTGCGGTGAAATATTTTGCCTGTTGGGCCATTTCAGCGATTGTGGTGAGTTGCGGTGGAATCTGTTTGACTCTGACAATTTCATCAACCGGTCGCGAAACCTGGTGGTGACCCACATAAAGACCTGTCATCACCGATGTGTGGGAGGGAAGAGTGCTCGGAAAGGTGCAATACGCGTTGTCAAAAACGATCGATTTTTTCGCAAACTCCACCAGATTGGGAGAAGTGCGATTGGAAAAACGGTCAGCGCGCATAGTGTCAATGGAAAGGAGAATGATATTCGGTTTATCGCTTTTTGCTTTCAGATCGTAGAGTTCCGGTGAGCTCCATGTTACGTAACGGTCCTGCGCTGCAGAAGATTGGCTTTCGAGTTCGAGGGTGACCTCCTTGCCGGCCCAGTCGCCCAGAGGGATCGTTTCATCCTGCCACCGCAAATTCTCGAACGAAAACTTCACGGTTTTTCGGATCAAGTCTTTGGATTTTCTTCCCGACCGGATGCGAACGGTATACGTGATCTCTGAGACTTCTTCTTCATCCACCGGAACACCGATACCAAAGAAGAGCGCGGGATTGCCGGAGGGAAGCCGCAGATGAAATTTTACGTTTGAGTTGGAGCTTACTGAAAAACCGGTTCGAACCTCTTTTCCCAGATCTGTCCGGGCGCTGTGGTAAAGCGGAAGTTGAAAGAACTGAAATTCCGCATACGGGGATGCTTCTTCTCCTCCGAAAAGAAATTGCAGCTGCTTGACGGTACGCTTTTTCAAATCCTTTGATTGGAAATGCAGTGTGTATTCCTTCCAGTCTTTGGTTAGCTTGTACGTCGCCAGCTCCTGTCCCTGAACGTTTATCGCGAAGTCGCGCGGCGATTGGGATCGCGCGACGAATTTCATTCGAAAGTCGCGAGTTTTCCAGAGCCATTCGGGAAGAAGAAACGTTGTCCGTCGTTCCAGTGCGACGATCTGTTTCGGCTCGACTTTCCATCCATTTCCGCTGTGCTGTTGAAAATCATCCGGATTTACCCGGAAATGTGAATTAATTTCAGTCTTCGGATTCATGAACAATTCTTCCAAACGAATCAGAGACGGGGCCCGGGGCGTATTCTCACGATTTTTGCACGCGGTGAAGAGCAGTAAGAGGATGGAGAAATAGATTACGGTCTGTCTTGCCGGCATTACAGAATTCCTAAAGAGAAGCAAATTCAGAATTACTCCTTTGTGCCGGCTTCCGGAAGGGCTTTCTCTGCTGCTCGAAGTAACGCATCGGGACCGACCGGGGCGCCGGTTGCTTCTTTCATCCACAAATCCGGAGCGATGCGGCCTATTTTGCTGATCCGTTCAAATTCCGGACCGATCTTTCCCGTCTGATTCATTTTCTCTCCGATCTGGAAAGCGATCATACGACCAATTGGATAATCGGGAAGATACAGTAATCTTTGAATCATGTGCGAGTAGATGCCGAGCAGAACGACATCCTTTGTTTTGAAAACGGGCGCGTAATATCGATTCCAGATGTCTTTCGAAATTTGTATGGTTGCATCGCGCAATTGATCGGGGGTTGCTTTGGGATTGTCATACATCCAGCGCCAAACCTCCATATCGACAAGCGCCACTCCCGCTATTTCGTAGGCATTCCAGAAATCATTCAAGGCCTGCAGGGCAAGCCCGGAGGAGTCCGGTTTGGTCAGGCCGAGTAATTCCAGATCCCGCGCCTGGAAAACAAAAGCCAGCGCTTCCGTGAAGGCGGTATTCGGAACTCCTCTCAGCAAATAGTAATCGATGTCGTACAGTGAAAAGGTTTGCTCCACATTATGACCAAGTTCGTGGATCGCAATGTTATAACCCTTGTAATTCATTCCGGTCTTCTCCACGCGCGTGCGCAAATGCGATTTGTCACCGCGCCGCTCGGCTCCCCAGGCGTGACCGGATCCCCGCGCCGGATCTACTACAATTTTAGAAGCAACGTGTTCGGCCCGGTCTTTTTCGAACCCCAGTTTTTGAAGAATATTGGGAATGTCTGCTTCGAAGGCTTTGGGATTCGGATACTTTTTCGCCACCATTTCATCCAGCTCTTTTTCGGAGTATTGCTCTTTTGCTTTGAACCCCGCGTACCAGATATCAAAGGGTTCGAGTTTGCGTTTGAGCCGCGCCTCAACCGCAGCGGCAATTTTGGGAACCAGTGGTGATGAAACGATTTGAATCAGCATTTCGCGCATTCGTTTTTCCGGAATCTCGCGCTCCTCATTGAATTTGCGGTCGATCAAGGTTGGGGCGGTCGGCGAAAAAGGATCTTCTTTCCGGTTGGCTAAAAAATTATTCAGTAATTTTTCGTAACGGCGATTTTTTTCCGGTTCATCCGAAATCTTCAAATCGCCAGGCGCCGCTGAATCAGAATCCTGAACAGCGGCTTTTTTCACTTCGTTTGTATAAGGGTTCCAATCCACATGCGGATTGTTGACTACACTCCGCGGAATCGTCTGATCCACAATTCTTTCCATCACTTTCTGGATCATTCGTTGTTTCTCCAGGCCTTGCGGGTCCGCATAATTTGATTTCAGTTCATCCCGCAAATTCCAGTGAGAGAGCAATCTCAGTTTAGGCGGGAACAAACGGTTCCCTTTCGGATCAAGCAAATGATGCATCCAGATGTTGTATTCAGAAATATACAGGTCAGAGTGGGCCGACGCTTTTCCGATCTCTGCATTTACTTCGGCGGGAACTCTCCGCGAAAAAGTCTGCGCGAGTCTGGCTTCTGCCCATTGACGCCTGGACCACTTTTCGCCCTTTAATCTCTGGTCGAGTGTGGTCAGGGGGAAATTGAGAAGCGTGACAAACGCAAGCTTGTTTGCGAAGAAGTCATCATTCACATGAGCGTTCGGATCATACGCGCCCAGAATTTCATCGATGGGCAATATCGGTCCGATCTCCAGGTCCGATTGCTCGCGAAAAGAAACACTGATTTCATGGTGATGTCCAAATAACGCTTCGAACGCAGATTCAAGACGCTTGAACGTTTCGTCCAAAGTTTTCTGGTCGGCAATGAAATCATTTCGCACGAACTCTTCGAAAGCGGCGGCATCCCCATCGGAATCCCGCCAGTATTCCGAAGCCTGACGCACACCTTTTTGAATCCGGTCGCGTGAAGACTCTCCGTGTTTTTTGATCAGCTCTTGTTCCATTTTAGCCACCGAAGATTTCAGGTTTATGGTTTCAGCGAAAGCGAAGGAGGTCACTAAAAGTGCAACTGTAATAAAAATTTTAAGCATAAAACAATCCATGCGGACGAAACGTCCGCGGTCCATCATGCAGGCAAGACGCCTGCGGTTCATTACAAACCCAGTTTTTGCAGTTTTTTGTTGAGTGTATTGCGGTGTAAGCCAAGTATCTCGGCAGCTTTGTTCTTATTTCCTTTTGATTTTTTCAGGGTATATTGAAACAACGATTGCTCCAGGTGAGGCAAAAGCAATCTGTAAAGATTGCCTGCTGCTGTAGATGTGGAATTCTGCACATAAGATGTCAATTTCGAGTTGAGAAACAGCGCAAGTTTTTCAAAAGCTTTGCCGTCTCCTGCTGTCCGGCTTTCAAAACTGGGCAGATGTTCTGCTCTGATATAGCTTCCCCGGCAGTTCGAGAGCGCAAATTCCATCGTTTTTTTCAGCTCATCCAGATTTTCAGGCCAGTCGTGAGCGATGAGCAATTCCGTGGCCTCGGGTGAAAGTTCTTTGCGGGAAACTTTTCGTTCGGTTGCCAGTTTTTCCAAAAAATGATGAGCGTAAATAGGAATATCTTCTTTGTGATCCCTTAATGGTGGCACATACAACGGTAAGAAGTTCCAGTCATAGTAAAGATCGAGGGGTATTTTCCCCTCTTCCAGCTCTTGCCGGAAATCCTGATCTGTAGACACAATGAAACGAAAATGATGATCCCGGTCCCTGTTGGTATGGGAACACTTGTATCTTTTCGCTTTGTGAATGGTGAGCAACTGCTGATGCGCAAACAGCGAAAGAGAGGTCCAATGAGGAATGTAAAAAGTGGAATCGAAGGGATGATTCTCATCGATTCCCAGCAATTCCTCCTGTGTGGAATCCCGCACTTCATTTCCGGGAATGATATAAAAAGGGGAAGCACTGCGGTGACTGTAATAGTGCAGTGCGCGGGCTACCGTCTTTTTACCGGAGCCTCTTTCTCCGATGATCAAGACTCCACAATCGATATTACAAAGCCGGCCGATCATTTTATAGACCTGATGCATGATGTCGGTTTTGCCCAACAAAAGCAGCTTATCGATGGTCAGTTCAGCCGGCATGTATCAGTTTTCAGCGGGTTTATTGATGACCACGAAGCTTTGTTTACGCAGGTCTTCCATGAATGCTTTCTGATATTTTTCGGCTCGTTCCTGCAGCAGGATGTTATAGATTTGGGAGCGTGCTTCCTCAAGGGGAATTGCCTTGGGTTCCGTACGGTCTTCCACCAGAAAGATGGCCCATCCGGAAGGCACTTCCAGCAAATCGGTGTAAGAACCGACGGCCGTTGCATCCAGAATCTTTACCACTTTGGGATCCAGCTCAGAAGCAGTCACGATTGAGCTTTCATCAACTTTCATATGAGGAAAATTTTCTGCGGTCAGCTCCATCTTGTTTTTCAAAACGTTCAGTAGCGAGCGTGCTTCTGCGTTCAGAACTCCTTTTTCAACTTCTTCGCCTGTGATCGTGTACCTTTTGATCTTGATCACCGGTGGCGTCATCAATTCGGATTTATGTTCTTCATAGTGATTCTTGATTTCATCTTCGGTGATATTCACTTTGCCCTGAACATAATTCCACAAAATGCGCTGTTGAATAATCCGCCTGCGAAAATCTTCACGCAACTGAGCTACGGAAGAACCTTCCTTTTGCAAAGCGGCTTCCAGACCTGCATCGTCCGGGATGTTGTTCTCTTCTCTCAAACGCTGGACGGCAGCTTTGATTTCCTCTTCCACGTTCAAATCCAGCTCGCGCGCCTTCTGCTCCAGGAGCTTCTGGTTGATGAGAAAATCAAGCAGTTCCTTTCTTGATTTGGCGAATTGAGTTTCCAGTTCCTGCCCCTGGAACTGCTTGCTCATGGTTTCGTACAAACGCCCCTCTTCTCTTTGGTAATCGCTCCGGGTAATGATTTCATTTCCAACACGGGCGACAATTTCCTCCACAACGGCCGCAGCGGCAAGCTGAACGGCCACCAGAATAAATAAGAATGAAAACAGTTTGCTCATGAAAAAATCTCCAAAGGGATTTTTGGATTCTAGCACGATGCCAGTTCGTTCAGCAATCGATGCAGAGTCTC
>JBKKAT010000854.1:0-2711 GCA_046714535.1 Acidobacteriota bacterium
TCCTCTTCTTCGCAGCAAACTGGTTCGGAAAGGTTCCATTACCCGGTCCTCCTTCCCTTCACTGGATTTATCCCCTCGGTTTCTATTTTTTTTCGGAATCACTCCTCCGGATGTTGACCGCAACTAAATTAGAAGAGCCGGTCGGTTCTTTGTTTGTTTCCTTGCCCATTCTGTGCTGGCGTTCGATTCGTGAACTGTTTGATCCGGAATCTGCCCAAAGAAATCTGGAGAGACTTCAGCCCACCGATGAGAAACAAAGATCGCTTCTAGCGAATGCGCGTGACCAGGTCATTCCGGTGGAGAATGAGGACTACGATTTAGAAATCGTATCGCTCCTGCCAAAGAATCATTGGAATCCTCGAGTTGGCGTCGGAGTCAAAGGCACCTGGTACGGACTTGTGGGGACGGAAAAAATCAAACGTGGGAAAACTGTTACGTATCGTTTCCGTCTGAAAAAAGCGCCCGAAGGAACCTGGTTTTCTTCGGTCATTGAATATAATCCCGAGGAAGTGCAAATCATGTATCGCGCAAGCCGCAGAACAGATTTAAAGACATGGGTCGATACGTTTGCCCTGTTGTGGGGACTTTTGAGCCGGGACGATCAGGAGCGGCTCGAAAACTTGTACGACTTCGACTCCATGAAATTCACCAGAATAACCATGATTGGAATCGGGGTGCTCGCCGGTGCCAACCTTTTGGTCTCATCCATCAATCTTTTTTCAGGACTCGCCACCGCTCTGGATGCGTGGTTGCTGCTCCCTTCCGGCTTTTTCCTTCTCGAGAACTATTCAAGATGGAAAGATTTGAAAGCCGGACAACCAAGCGGTTCCATACTCGGAATGTTTGTTCGTCCCTTTGCCCGCAAGCTTCTCCAGGGCCCATAGATCATATTTTACAGAAGACAACAAAGGAAACGAAGATTTTTTATTCTTTGTTCCCTTCGTTTTCTTTTGTTAATAAATTAATGCTAATTGGTTAGTAGCAATCCAAAATTGACCGCGTTTTGAGCGGGTGATATAATCCGCAAACACCGCTTGGAGGAGGACTTGGCCCATGAATAAAAAGGATCTGATTGGGCGAATTGCTAAAGACGTACGATTATCAAAAACCACGGCCGGAAAGGCTCTGGATGCGACGCTCCAGACAATTACAGAAGGGCTGAAGAAGCGTCAGAGCGTGTCGCTTGTGGGATTCGGAACCTTTACGACAGCGGAAAGAAAAGCGCGAAAGGGACGCAATCCTCAGACAAAAAAAGAGATAAAAATACCGGCAAAAATGGTTCCAAAATTCAGGGCGGGCAAAGCGCTGAAAGCGGCAGTCTCAAAGAAGTAAAGCTTAACACTTCACGTTTCGCAGGTGGGCGAGCATTCTGCCGAAGCAATCCATCAGCGCCTCAATACTTTCCTGCTCGTGATCCTTGCTTAACGTGAAGAGCAGAGAGCCCCTCACCTGCCCGGGATTCATTCCGAGCGCCTTGAGAACGTGTGATTCTTTCTGAGCGTATTGATAGCAGGTGGATCCGGTGCTCGCCTGAATACCTTCACTGACCAGCAATGTTAACAAAGCTTCTCCATCCACATCCGCAAGCACATGAATATTGTCGACAACTCTACAACTCCTGCTGCCGGTCACAGACACATTGTAGCGATCCATAGCCTCAAAACATTTTTCCTGAAGGCCCGCAAGCCGTTGCTTCCATGTTTCTTTTCTTTCCCCGTTGATCCGGGCAGCCTGACCAAATCCTGCGATCAGACCCGTGGATTGCAGGCCAGGACGGAATCCTTCCTCCTGCATGCCTCCGTGCAAGAGCGGAAGAATTCGGGTTCCGGCCCTGATATAAAGCGCTGCAATACCGGAAGGTCCGTAAAGCGCATTCGAAGTGATGCTAACAAGATCCAGTGGTATTCGCTGCAACGGAAGCTCTTCGTAGCACAGGTACTGGATTGCATCAGAGTGAAAAAGGACGGTGTCGAAACGCGTTTTCAAAGACGCAATCGCGTCTAAATTCTGAATCACGCCAATTTCATCGCTGGCCCCCTGAATGGATACTAATACTGTAGCAGGCCGAATCGCCCCGGCAAGAGCGTCCGGATCCACAAAACCTTCCGGGGTGACCGGAACGAAGGTGACTTCAAACCCCTGGCGCTGAAGAAACTGCGCCGACTGATAAACCGAGAAGTGCTCCACCGTGGAAAGGACGAGATGATTTCCGGTTTTTTGATGGGCATAGGCAATTCCTTTTAAGGCCCAATTGTTTGCTTCCGTTCCACTGGATACGAAATAGATTTCTTCCGGCCGCGACTGCAGCAAAGCGGCAACCGATTCCCGTGCTTGCCGAATCTCCTGCCGTACGCGCTCTGCCTGATCCGATTCGGTTAAAGGGTTTTCGAAGCATTCTCCCAGGAATAGGAGCATCCGTTCAACAACTTCGGGAAGCGGCTGCTTGCTGAAGGCGTTGTTAAAATAGAGATTTTTCATCGCATTTTTCGGACGTACGCATGAAACTCATCGTCCAGTTCTTCCAGGAGAACAAGCTCATTGCCGGAAGTGATGCACCACGCCGGCATGTCTTCTTTGATTCCCGGATCGTCTGAAAGCACTTTGAGCACTTCTCCCCGGCTTAACTCTCTTATTTTCGCTGCTGTTTTGATGATCGGCATGGGACACAATAAACCAAAAGTATCCAGCACCGCTGCAACATCGATCCTGTT
>JBKKAT010000855.1:0-3172 GCA_046714535.1 Acidobacteriota bacterium
TGCCGTTGCACAACTTCAAACGCATAAGAAGGATCAATCAGAATAGCGATTAAGTAAACTCCAACATAGGCCGGTAGTACTGCAGAGGAGGGAGCGCTGTAAGTAACTCTAGCAAAGCCAGCAGAATCAGTTGTTACTATGTTGCTATCCAGAGAACCAATTCCAACTTCGGAACCTTCAACATTGGTCAGACGAACTGCAATTCTGGCATTCGGTACACCCTGGCCAAGTTGATTTTTCAGCTGTATTGTAATGCGAGATCTATCGGGAACCGCACTTGGTTTCCTGATAAAAACTTTGTCCGGACTTGCATCAATCGTTATGAACAACCGATGGCCACTGGGGCCTGTTAGATCCGGAATTTCGACTTCATCTGTACTGCAGCTCGCAATAAAGAAAACAGCAATACCGATGAAAGCCAAAGCAATAAGCGGAGTCCCTGCTCTTAATTTGCTTTTCATAATTCCCTCCAAACAAACGTACACTTAAAACCGATCTTACAGCAATGCATCATTTTTATTACCAGGTTCACGGAGCTGGTTCATCATCCGGTTCAGCAAAGTTGGCAAAGTGAACTTCTATGAGCCCGGTCGCTGAAACGTTTCTGCCCGCAATATCATGGCCAAAAAAACGCATTTGCGCGAAAGCTGTCAAAACTTCTTCACCCAGCCCAAACGTTAAGTCGGACAGTGGTGGTTCCCGCTTGGCAGTATGCCGAACAATCAAGATAGGTGCAATGGCATTACTGTTAACAGGAACGCGAACGTTCATAACGCCGTCGATCCCGAACGGAACATCGATGCCTGGTGTATTTCGATCGTTGGCCCTGGTGTAATCAACGCGATACTGAGTCACAATGATATCGTTCATGAAACTTGGGGTGAAGCCTGCGCCTGGTCCTATTTGGAGATACTCATTTTCAAAAGTAATCTCCGCGTTATCATTGAAAATACCGCAAAGGTCAGGATCCTGGGGGGTTCCAGACGGGTTTTCACATACGTCTGAAAGGAGCGGTACGCCGTCATCTTCACCTTCACCACCAGGTATACCATTGACCCTCGAAACAACAAGCAGCGATGCCGACTCCGAATTGTCTTCCACTTCAGTGCAAGCATAGCTAATCAAGGCCGCGGCCAAGATCATCAATAAGCTAAATTTTTTCATGTTCATACTCTTCCTCCTTACCCTCTAACGGATGATCCGAGGAGTCAAGAAAATGAGAAGTTCGCGATTATCTCGTGTCACGTTAGTGTTTTTGAACAACCATCCCAGAAGAGGTATCCGGTGCAAAACCGGAGTTCTCCCCTGCTGATAGGTCTCAGATGCTGTGAAAATACCACCGATCACAGTCGTACCGCCGTCTTCAACCAGAAGAGTGGTTTTAGCACTCTCTGTATCAATAGCCGGAGTTCCTCCAACACCAAGGATGGAAAGATTTGGTCTATTGTTTTCAACTTCCACTTCCATAATCACCGTTCCTTCAGCTGTAATTTGTGGAAGAACGCTCATTCTTAAAGACGCCTGAACATAAGTGGTTGTGATCGTATTGTTGGCAATCGTCTGAACAGGTATCTGAGTACCTTGAACGATTTCGGCCTTTGTATTGTTTTGTGTTGCCACTTTTGGACTGGAAAGGATGCGTCCTTGTCCGGAATTTTCAAGGGCCATCAATGCGACATCCAGCCGGAACGTGTCCAGGATATTTCCTGCGGACAGTAGAATCGCAGAATTTGGTGCCTGCGCACTGGGCAAATTCACGGCGTAACCACCCAACGGATTACCCGTGATGCCTGATGTAGCCCGAACCACATTACCACCGACCAGGACGTTATTGGGAAATTGTAGAGTGGTGTTGTTGCCAAATCCCGGATCCACGATGCCGCGAAATCCCCATTGGATACCAAACGCTTGAGAAAAGTTTTTGGTGGTTTCAACGATTCTGGTCTCAATAACCACCTGGCTTGTTCGCAAATCTAATGTATCGATCAAGCTAATCACCGAATCGATGTTCGTATCGATATCAGTAATAATAAGCGTATTCGTTCGTGCATCAATGATGCTACTACCTTTTTTTGTCAATAGTCTTTTGACAATCGCATCCACTTGTTGCGCTTTTGCGTAGCTGAGTGGAACGATTTTCGTTGCCAACGGAGCGCTCAGGAATTGTTGTTCCAGCACTCTTCTGTGCTGTTCTTCTTCTGCCTCAATCTTGGAAAGAGGAGCAATCCGGATCACGTTTCCTTCAATCGTGTAACCCAGACCCTGGTTCTTGGTAATCAAATCAAGGGCCTGATCCCACGGAACTTCGGTTAACTTCAAAGTCACGGAACCTCTAACGGAAGGGTCTAAAATCACGTTCAACCCTGAAATATCAGCGATGAACCGGAATAGATCCTTAATATCAATGTCTTTAAAGTCAAAGGAGAACGGTTCACCGGTGTACTGTTTTTGCGCGCCACCTTGACGGTCTTCCAACGTTCCCATTCCCTGACTACCGGTGGTTTCAGTAGGTGGAAGATTCGTTGTCGGTATCGTGGTCGTTTCCTGAGCAAAAAGACTCGTATCCGGCTGAAATGAGAAGAACTGTTCGTTTGTGGCCTGCTTTACGTCAGCCTGCGCGATTTTCGGCTCTACATATTTGGCTGGAGCAGGCGCTGGAGTCATTGGCTTTGGCTGCACAGCAGGTTCCACGGTGAGAGTTTCACCCTGGCTCGTGGCTCCATTCGATTGGGCTTGAGGAACATCCGTTTCGCCAAGATGAATTGTCAAGTCGGTTCCATTCTGACTGATCGTGTAAGGAACTTTTCTGTTCAGGTCAATCACCGCCCGGACCACTTTGGGAACTGTCTGAAATTGAGCAACGCGCACTTTGGTGAGGATTTCCTGTCCGTCCGCCTTCCGGCTGCCGAGACCTGGTCCAAGACTGACTGACTTAACATCGATCACAAGTCTCGCAGGATTGGCCAGCTCAAAAACATCGTAGTTCATGGTGCCATTACCAACGAGTACTACATCGACTTTTTCTGCATTGATCGGACTGATCTGAACGTCGTTGATCAACGTGGCCGGACTTGCCGGAACAGCTTCCTCTGCACGAACTGGTTCCTTTACAGGTTCCGCAACTTCAGTCCGTTCCGCGGCAACAGGAGCACTCTCCGGAGCTTCCTGAACC
>JBKKAT010000856.1:0-10927 GCA_046714535.1 Acidobacteriota bacterium
TTTTTCCATTTTCGGCAAGGGTCACATGATAACCCTCCCGTTTGAGCATAATGGCGAGCATGTCCCGAATGCTCTTTTCATCGTCGATTACCAGAATGGTGATCATATGTTAAAGTGACCAGTGAACAGTGGCTAGTGACTAGTCACTGGACACTAGCCACTTGTTACTTTCCCATTGTAACAAAGGTTGAGAGGTTTGCATTTGCCGGCAGGCGGACGTTGATGGTAGTACCGCGGCTGACTGTTGATTCGATGAATATATGTCCGTGATGATCTTGCACGATTCGATAAACGATGGCCATGCCGAGTCCGCTCCCACCCGTAGTGGAATCCTGAAAGGGGTCAAATATGGACTCCATTCTTTCCGGCTCAATTCCACCCCCTTCATCGCGGAAGGAAAGAACTATGTCTCCGGACGAATCGTGATGAAGAGTCACCGTAAGCTTCCCGCCTTCGGGCATAGCGCGAAACGCATTGATGGACAGGTTCCAGATCACCTGTTTGATCTGATTCGAATCGACTTCATGCAAGAAACTCTCTTCGCTTCCTCGAAATTCAACGCGATGTCCTTCTTTGCATTCCGGGCCCTTCTGAATAAAGTTGAGCATGTCACCCACAAGTTCTTTTAGATCTTCTACCGATGTACTCAACTGTTTGGGTTTGGCGTAATTCAGGAAATTCTGGATCGTTTGGTCCAGACGAGTCGATTCGGTCAAAACAATCTCCATCAATTTGCTTTGATCTTCGTTGAGATCCAGCTCGCTCTGCAATAACTGAACAGAGCCCCGAATCGATGCTAGAGGATTACGAATTTCGTGTGCTATTCCGGCAGCCATGGTGCCGATGGCAGCCATTCTTTCTTGCAACCGGTATTGTCTCTCCATTTTTCTTCCTTCCGTAATATCCTGGAAAATGACCATATAACCGGTTGGCGACCCGGCCTGAGATTGCAAGTAAGATACATTCATTCCAACCAGAATTCCTTGTTTGTCTCTGACCAGAGCCCGTTCGAGAGAAACAAAAGAATTTGTTTTGAGCGATTCGATGACTTTCTCCATTTGGATTTCTTGCAAGAAAAGTCTATCAATCCGTTGACCAAGGAGTTCCTGAATCGGAAGATGTAAAATCCGGATCCCCGGTTCGTTTACAAAGTTGATTCGCCTTTCCAGATCAGTGATGATCAGTCCTGCCGTCATGCTGTCGATTATTTTTTGATGCAGCAGGCGCAGATCTGACAAATCTTCATCCATCTCTTCGAGTGCTGTTCGTGTCCGTCTCAACCGCTCGGACAAATAACTGCTCATCATTGCTGTGGAATAAAAAGCGAACAAATGCATGAAAATGTAGTAATAGAGCATCCGGTACGTGATCACTGCGATTTCGTCGACGTCCAAATCGTAGTAGGGCAGAACGCGGTGATACACGAGAACCACCAGAAGGCCGTAGAAAATACTGCTAATGGAGGCAACGTATAGACTTCCACGACGGTACAGCAGGATGCTTGCGGAAATAATCACCAGGATGTACAAGAACGAAAAGGAACTCTTTACTCCCCCCGTGAAATAAACGAGGAGGGTAATCACCAGAACATCACCGCTTAGCTGCAGGTATGCGAGCAACTTTAAATCAGGAACTCGATTAAAGATAAAGCCGTAAAAGAGTGTAAAAATGGAAGTGAGAAATATTAAGAAATAGAGAGGGTTGATCGGCAAGATTGTTCGCGAAACAAGCTGAATCAGAATGGCGGATCCGAGGAGAGTGATGATGACGACCATGCGGAGGGTCATCAACCAGATGAGTTTTTGTCTGAGATCGTCTTGTGGAGTGATCATGGATGATGATTTACCACGGAGTTATGGAGATCACGGAGAAAAAATATATCTTCCTACCTCCGTGTTCTCTGTGAATCTGTGGTGAAAAATCCTTAACCGATCTTGCTCAGCAACGAGAACAACGGCAAATACATGGAAATAACGATGCCGCCGATAACAATACCGAGGAACAAAATCATGATCGGTTCCAGCAAGGTCAGCATATTTTCAACCGCCGCATCCACTTCTTCTTCGTAGAAGTCAGCAATTTTGGAGAGCATTGCATCGAGTGCGCCCGTTTGCTCGCCGACCGCGATCATATGAACAACCATGGGAGGAAAGACTTCTGTTTCTTTCAACGGTTCCGATATTGTCTTTCCTTCTTCAATGCTCTTTCTTGTTGCCATGATCGCATCTTCAACGATCGCGTTGCCGGCTGTTTTCGCGGTGATTTCGAGAGCTTCTAGAATTGGTACGCCGGAGCTAACAAGTGTGGCAAGCGTTCGGCAGAAACGTGCCACAGCAATTTTTCGTAAGACAAGTCCCAGTACGGGAGTTTTTAGAAGAATACCATCAATGACCCGCCGCCCCCGGTAAGTTGCGTGGTAACGCTTCAACGCATAAATAAGCGCTATCAGCATGAAGACAATCAACAGGAAATAGCGTCCTACAAAATTGGACATCCAGATGACCACTCGCGTTGGAAGCGGAAGTTCAGCGCCCAGACCGGCAAATAAAGCGGCAAATGTCGGAATAACTTTCCACAAGATGATCGCCACAACCAGGGCTGCGATCGCCAGAACGGCGATCGGATAAATCATGGCCGATCGCACAGCGCGTCTCAATTTGACAATCTTTTCAATATAGACCGCAAGACGTTGAAGAATCGTATCCAGAATACCGCCTGCTTCACCGGCGGCAATCATGTTGCAATAAAGGTCATCGAAAACCTTTGGATGTTTGCGCATTGCATCAGCGAGCGTTGCTCCGCTTTCTACATCCTGTCGCACCTGTAACAGTACTTTTTGGAATACTTTGTTTTCGGACTGGATTCCCAGAATTTCTATGCACTGAACGAGCGGTAAACCGGCATCGATCATGACCGAAAACTGTCGCGTGAAAACGGCGAGTTCCTTGGCAGATATACCGCCGCGTAACAAAGGGAAAGCGATTTCTTTTCCCTGTTCTTTGACCTGTGTAACGATGATTTGTTGACGGCGCAGACGTGCGCGTACAGCTTCTTTGCTTTCCGCGACGATTACGCCGGATTCAATTTTGTCTCCCCTTCTTCCTTTCCATTCAAAGGTTGCCATACTTATGCACCCCTCAATTATGCTTAGGCCTGCTTCCAGCACTCGAAACTTGTGCGGTCACGATTCCTGCGCCTCTATTGATCATTTCCTGTAACTCTTCAGGATAAGAGGACCGGCTGAGTGCCAGATCCAGTGTAATCTCTTTTCTGAAATAGAGAGTAGCAAGCGATTGGTTGAACGTCTGCATTCCAAATTTTAATTGCCCCGATTGCATCGAGGAATAAATTTGGTGCACCTTGTCCTCACGGATCAGGTTTCGGATTGCGGCATTCGGGATCAACACTTCTAATGCGAGCACGCGTCCTTTTCCGCTGGCGCGCGGCAACAGAGATTGGCAAAGAATCCCTTCCAATATCAACGACAGCTGCGCCCTTACCTGTGATTGCTGGTGTGCCGGAAAGACATCGATGATACGGTTAATGGTCTGGCTCGCGGAATTAGTGTGCAAGGTCGCAAAAGTAAGATGTCCTGTTTCTGCTATGCGCAAAGCAGACTCAACGGTTTCCAGATCTCGCATTTCTCCGATCAGCACGACATCGGGATCTTCACGTAAAACAGAACGAAGCGCGTTTGCAAAAGAGTGGGTATCGGCATGCAGCTCGCGCTGATTCACGATGCAACTTTGATGCTGGTGAAGATATTCGATCGGATCCTCAATCGTTACAATATGATCGCGCCTTTCCTTATTGACCTTATCGATCATGGCTGCAAGAGTTGTAGACTTACCACTGCCTGTAGGACCGGTAACGAGAATCAGACCGCGTGGTTTCTCGCACAGCTTTTCTACGATTGGGGGTAAACCCAATTCACGGAAGGACATAATCTCATAGGGAATTCTTCGATAAGCAGCAGCAACGGCGCCCCGCTGGCTAAAAACGTTTGCTCGAAACCGGGCGAGACCTTTCATTCCAAATGAAAAATCCAATTCTAAATTCTCTTCAAAACGGTGTTTTTGAGCGTCCGTCAATACGCTGTATGCCAACCTTTTTGTATCCACCGGTGTTAGGGGAGGATATTCTGTCAGCGGACGAAGAGCGCCGTCGATTCGTACTTGTGGAGCTGAATGCGTTGTGACGTGAAGGTCGGTTCCTCCCATCTCGATCATTTGCTTTAAAAGCTGATGCAGCGTTACTCCCATAAAATCTCCCTGCTTACGGTTTATCCAACCGATTCCCGTAAGACTTCTTCAATTGTCGTTTGTCCTAGCCTGAGCTTTTCTATTCCGCTGTAACGAAGTGTGATCATCCCTTCTTCGATGGCTTTTCTCCGGATTTCCATGGCGGAGGCTCCGACCAGAATCAATTCGCGAATCGCGTCGCTGACTTCCATCACTTCGAAAATTCCAAATCTGCCTTTGTATCCGGTGTTGCCACACAGCTGGCAACCTCTGCCTTTGAATATTGTAACCTTTTGCGCTTCTTCTTCCTTGAATCCAATGTCCACCAGAGCTTCGAGAGGTACGCGATATTCTTCTTTGCATTCCGGACAAATTTTCCGGATCAAACGCTGGGCGGCGATCAGCAACACGGAGGAGGCAACCAGAAAAGGTTCAATTCCCATATTCATCAACCGGTTGATGGTGCTGGGTGCGTCGTTTGTGTGCAAAGTGCTGAGAACAAGATGGCCTGTCAACGCCGCCTTGATCGCAATTTCAGCAGTTTCAAAGTCCCGCACCTCACCGACAAGGATGATGTTCGGGTCCTGTCGCAAAAAGGATCGAAGCGCCGCAGCGAAATTCAATCCGATTTGTTCTTTCATTTGAACCTGATTGATCCCCGGGATGTTGAATTCCACGGGGTCTTCGGCGGTGATGATATTGGTTTCCGGTGTATTGATTCTCGACATGGCGGAATATAAGGTATTAGTTTTTCCGCTGCCCGTCGGACCTGTAACCAAAATCATCCCATATGGTTTCAAAATTGCTTTTTCGAACGTACGTAAAGATTCCGGTTCCAATCCGAGCTTGGTCATGTCCAGTTTCAGGTTCTCTTTGTCAAGAAGTCGCAAAACTATCTTTTCTCCAAACAAAGTCGGAAGAACCGAAACGCGGAAATCGAGTTCTTTAATTTTGCCGAGATGTTTCGTTTTGATCTTGATGCGACCATCTTGCGGCAGCCGTTTTTCCGCAATATCAAGCTTGGCCATGATTTTGACGCGAGATGTAATTGCATCACGCAATTTCAAAGGCGGATTTACTTTGACATACAACACGCCATCAACACGGTAACGGACACGGAACTCTTTTTCGTATGGCTCAATATGAATGTCGCTGGCGCCCTGATTGAGCGCATCGTACATCACTTTGTTTACAAGTTTTACAACGGGCGCGTCCTCAGCCTGTTTTTCCAGCAGGGCAAGATCCAATTCTTCGGCTGATTCCAGAACTTCCACATCGCCGCCCTCGCTGACCGCTTTTTCCGCCATGGCCTGTTCCATGACCTGCTTCAGTTCCAGCGCATGCGCAGAGCCATAATACTTATCGATCGCCTCCCGGATGGCGAAATCGGACGCCACCACAGGTTCGACTTGATATCCGCAAATGAAATTGATTTCGTCCATTGCGCGGATGTTGGTTGGATCTGCCATCGAAACCGTCAAAACAGCCCCGGTGCGGTTCACCGGAATCAAATCGTATTTCCGGCAAATTTCTACAGGAACCAGATCCAACACAGCCTGATCAATTTCAAAATGGGATAAGTTGATCGCAGGAATGCCAAATTGGCGGCTCAGGCACTGAGCAATATCCTCGTCGGTAACGAAACCAAGTTTTACAAGGTCATAACCAAGCTTGTTGCCGCTTGTTTTCTGAATTAGAAGGGCTTTATCGAGTTGCTCTTTTGAGATGAGCTTGTTACGAACTAATAGTTCACCAAGCTTTAATGGCATGTAATTCTAAGCGCCTTATACCCAAAGTTGACAGTCTTGGATGAACACTGATTGCCTCTGGGAATCAAAAAGATTGTAACGGAACGTCGAGCGCATTGTCAACATTTGTAGTTTTAAACCGCCTGCTTCTGGCCGGCGGTTGAGTTCAGATTCTGCCCACTGGAAGCGGGCGTTGCAAACTATTTATAATGATTGAGATTTGAGCTCAAAAACGGTCCTTCGTATATGCCTTTCGGTTCTCTTGACCCTCTTTTTGATCGTTGCTTTTGCTCCTTTCCTGGGTCTTGAATCGTACGAGACAATCGATCTCGGAAAACGTTTGTTGCCGCCATCCGGGGCACACTGGTTCGGAACCGATGAACTGGGGAGGGACGTATTCTCCCGGTTGTTGCATGGTGGCCGGATTTCCTTTCTGGTTTCATTGATAGTCGTAACGATCTCGTTTGTATCCGGCATCCTGCTTGGATCGATTGCGGCGGGGAGTGGCCGGGTCGTGGATGAAAGCATCATGCGGTTTGCAGACGTTTTGCTTGCGTTTCCGGGATTGTTGCTCGCGATTGCCTTGATGGCGGTACTTGGCCCGAGTCTGCAGAATGTGATCCTGGCTTTAATCCTGATCGGTTGGATTCCTTATGCAAGATTGGCCCGGGCGCTGGTGCTCAAGTTTCGCGAGCTTGAATTTGTGCATGCATCGAGGAGTTTGGGCGCGAATTCTAAACGGATCTGGCTTCAACACATTTTCCCCAACATGTTGCCTACGTTGTTTGTGCAGGTAAGCTTTAGTTTCGCGGGGATGATTCTGGCCGAATCTTCTTTGAGTTTTCTCGGGCTGGGGGTTCAACCTCCTGAACCCAGCTGGGGAAATATGTTAAGTGATGCAAAAACTCATTTGATGGATGCTCCTTACTTGACGGTCTTTCCCGGCCTTGCGATTTTTCTTTCCGTCCTCTCTTTCAATCTTGTGGGAGATTCCTTGCGAGATAGGTTCGATCCGTTTCGTTCCGGCTAGAAATAAACTAGGCGTTCGACGATTGACACTAAAAACACGCAGGTTATACAATCTTGCCGTCGCACTTCGAAAACACTTTCAATGAATCCTGTCAAAACGCTTCTGATTGCGCTGATTCTGGTCAGCGCGCGATTTGCTTGCGCCGATGTTGCGATTGTTAAAACTGCCGGGGTGGTCGCATTTGATGAAGCGAGAAACGGATTTACCAGCACCTGTTTTGAGAACAATAAAGAATTCAGCTTGTTGGAAGATCTCTCCAATAAAGACGATATCCTTAATTCGATTCGATCCGGCAATTTCAAGGCTATTTTTGCCATCGGTTCTCAAGCCGCTGTTCTGGTTCATAATAATTTACCAGCGATTCCACTGATTTTTGCTTTTGTAACAGATCCGGAAAAGAGAGGATTCAAGAAAGAGCAGGCGACCGGAGTCGCTCTTACAGTGCCGGTCCGGGAACAATTCTCAGTTCTGAAAACCATCAATCGAAGAATCCGCCGAATCGGCGTGATCTACACAAAGGATGTAAATGAGTCCATCGTTTCGGTCGCGCGCACTGCAGCCGAGTACGCGAAGATGGAAATTATCGCTTATCCGATCGTTTCGAATCTCGATTTGCAAAAAGCTATGACCAGTTTGGTGGGACGCACAGACGCGCTTTGGATTCCACCGGATCCTTCTTTAAATTCCGAAGAAGCGATTAAGTACATTGGTTCAAAATCACTGGAAAACAAACTGCCCTGCATCGGTCCGAGCGATCGATATGTTCGGTCGGGCGCTATTTTTTCATATTCAGTTGATACGGTCGAAACGGGACGCGTTGCCGGTGAGATGGCAAATAAAATCCTGAAGGGTACTCCGACTTCGAAAGTGCCGATGCAGGAACTGCAAAAGCCGAAGGTCATTATCAATCTAAAGGCGGCGGCGCTGTTGGGTTTAACGATTCCCCAAAATCTGCAAGACCTTGCCGCCAAAGTCTACAAATAAAGTTAAAAGTTAAGAGTTAAAGGTTAAAAGGGGTTGCGGCTCCTTTAACTTTTATCCTTTAACATTTAACCTGTAAAGAATATGTTTCGAAATCGCAGCCTCCGTTTCAAGATTCGATTGTTCGTGGCGTTTTTTCTTCTTCTGATTGTGGGAATGGGGATCACCATGCTGTATCTGGCGCGGAGATATTTGCGCGAAGAACTGGTAAATAGAGGCGAGGTGATCGTCAGACGTCTTGCGGAATCTCATGGCTATCAGGTCAGCCTGGGATTGGCGGACGAATTGGAACCGATTCTCCGCAGAATCATTCAGACCGAGCAAGGCATTGAGTATGTGGAGTTTGTGGATGCCGCCGGCAGAATTATTCAAACGGGTGATGGGAAGTATCGCGCTCAAAGCGATTCCAGACGCAGGCCACCACAATACGAAAATTTCAATATCGACCAATACCGGACTCTTTCGCGGAAACAAGGGGAATCGATAATAGGAGCCGATGGGAAACGCCTTTATGATTTTTACGCTCCCGTGGTTTCGCTATCAGGTAAAGCGCTTGAAGCAAACTCGCTCGATTTAAGTGCAGTGGGTGAAGCTTCGCCTCAGAAAGAAGCGAAAGTTATCGGCGTTGTGCGCATGGCCGTTCTGCCAACCACCATGGACGAGGCGATCAGCCAGTTGAGGATTGTATTCTGGGCGACCATTGTGCTGGCTGCACTGTTCGGACTGGCTGTTGCGTATTTTCTCAGTGCTTCAACCACCACTTCCGTGGCGCAAGTTGCGGAGGCTGCTTCTGTTCTGGCTCGCGGTGATTTGAATCAGCATGTGCCTGCAACCGGAAAGGACGAACTGGGTATGCTGGCACAATCCTTCAATGTCATGGCGGATAATCTTGCAAAAATGATCCGGCGGGTCCGGGATGCTTATGTGCGGGTAGATCAAGGTCGACAACAAATTCAGGACAGCACCGTTGCAGTCATGCAGGCCAGTAAAGCGCAGGTTTCCTCATTGGAGGAAGTTTCTTCGGCAATATCGGAAATGAATACTTCTTTGAGAGGAGTTGCCGGTAATGTCGAGAACCTTTCTTCCTCGGCTGAGCAAACTTCTTCTTCTATTGTCGAAATGGCTTCGAGCATAGAAGAGGTGAGCGGACACATCAAGTCTCTTTCCAGTTCGGTGGATGAAACCGCTTCTTCGATCACGGAGATGGTCTCCTCCATTCAGCAGGTGGATCGTAGCGTTGAGCTGCTTGCTACTTTGATCACCGATACTGCCGCTTCGATCAAAGAAATGGAAGGTTCGATCCGCCAGGTGGAAAAGAATGCGGCCAGTTCCCAGGAATTGAGCGAACAGGTTACAGCAAATGCCGAAATGGGTATGAAGTCGGTAGAAAGTACGATGGGTGGAATGGAAAGAGCCCGTTCCAGTGTTCATGGAGCGGGTGAAGTTATCGCAAAACTTGGCAGCAGTTCCGAAGAGATCGGCAAAATCCTGAACGTAATCGATGACATAGCCGAACAAACGAATCTTCTGGCTCTAAACGCAGCGATCATTGCCGCGCAGGCCGGTGAACATGGCAAAGGGTTTGCGGTGGTTGCCGAAGAAATTCGTGAGCTTGCAGAGAGAACTGCTTCTTCTACAAAAGAAATTGATACCTTGATCAAAACCGTTCAGCAGGATGTTGCAAATGCGGTTCAATCGATGGTGAGTGGATCTCAAATTGTCGAAGAAGGGGTTGGAGTTTCTAGACGGGCCAATGAGAATTTGAAAAAGATTCTTGAATCTGCAAGAAGCTCTTCGGATATGTCGCGCGGGATCGCCAGCGCCACCGGGGAACAATCCAAAGGAATTCGCTCCATCAACCAGGCAATTGAGCAGGTTCGCGAGATGATGATGCAAATCAGCAAAGCGACAACGGAACAGAAAGCCGGAAGCGAACAAATCATTTCGGCAGTCGAAAACATGCGGGAAATGACCGTTTACGTGAATCGGGCAACGATTGAACAAGCGAAAGGAAGCAAGCAAATTACAGAAGCGATGGAGCATGTAACGGAGATGGTGGCGCACATCATGACAGCCACTTCCGAACAAGCGAGAGGAAGTGAACAAATCGTGAAGATCGTTGAGTTCTTCCGGGAAAGCAGTCACAAGAACCTGGATAGCGTTGCCGAGATGGAGCGCGCACTCTCACTCTTACTGGAGCAAGCGGGCATTCTCAAACAAGAGATCAGTATTTTCAAGGTGTAGTTTCTTGCTTATAGGAATCGATGGAAGAGAACTCGAAGGAAAGCCAACAGGCGTCGGAAATTACTTATCGAATATCCTGGAAGAATTAGATCTGCCGGCCGATTTTAGAATCCAATTGTTTTTTAAGAATGAGATTCCATCCGGCCTCCCGCCACGAATAGAGCCGGTGCTTCTTCCTTCGAAGAAAAACAATCTTGCCTGGTTGCACACGATTCTGGCATCCGAGATTCGAAGAAGAAATATTCAATTATTCTTTTCTCCCAACGCAAACTGTGTTCCTTTCTTTTCCGGAATCCAGGCGGCGGCCGTTCATGATCTCTCGTATTACAATCACCCGGAATGGTTTACTCCTCGCGAGCGATGGGTTCGAAAGATCAGCACTCGTTATGCGGTCCGTAAAGCTCACAGAATTTATGTCCTGTCCGGTCACGTGCGGGAAGAAATCATTCAACGGTTTCGTGTTTCATCCGACAGGTTACTTTTGATTCCGATTGGTGTCCGCAAAAAAAAAATCGATCCTCAAACTCGTGCGATCCTGCGCGAATCGTATGGTTATCGATCAACCAAACTGATTCTGTACGTTGATTCCATCTTTCAACGAAGGCATCTTCCTGTTCTCATCGAGGCGCTTGCGCGGCTGGAACCGGATGTAAAGCTGGTTGTGATCGGCGAAAACAGGACGT
>JBKKAT010000857.1:0-4280 GCA_046714535.1 Acidobacteriota bacterium
AGATTATAGAGTTCGGATCTTGTGGTTGAAATTAGTTTCCAGTTTCCTCGAATCAATCCCTGCAATCCGTTCCATCCGAGAAGTTCCGCGTAGCGAGATTCGAAGTAAATATCTGAGTTTCGAGGCTTGAGCAAAGACAGTCCGTCACGTTTTAGTGAATCCTGAATACCGGTGAGTTCAAACAAAGTGGGAGCCACATCCACTGCTGCTACAATATTAGACACACGTTTTGGCTCTGCGCCCGGATAAGCAACGATCATCGGAATCTTTAAAGTGCTGTTGTAGGTGAAGAATCCATGCGTTTTCTCTCCGTGCTCGCCGAGAGATTCTCCATGGTCGCCGAGAAGTGCTACGACAAGCGGATCGGTGAGTTTTCTTTGTTGCAACCAGTCCATCAGCCGGCCGATCTGTTTATCAACGAACGTTATTTCCTGCGCGTAGTCCGGATTATAGGGCGTATGTGGATCGTAGAAATGAATCCACAAAAACCATTTTTCACCTTGGAATTGCTCAAGGATTTTCATGGCTGACGATACAGTTTCATCTCCCCGTCGCTCGACTTCAAAATTCGTTGTAATGGTCGGCATTCGTTCCATCCGGTCATCGTAAACATCGAAGCCGTCCGCCAAACCGAACTTGCGATCGAGCACGAACGAGGAAATAACCGCGCCCGTTTTGTAACCCTGTCCGCGAAAAGCAGCTGTGATCAGCTCTTCCTTTTTGTTAAAGATCTCCAGGCCGTTTTGATGTATGCCGTGCTGTGTTGGATAGAGTCCTGTCAGAATGGAAGTGTGAGAAGGAAAGGTGAGTGGAACCTGACAGAAAGCATTTTCAAAAAGGATTCCACGGTCAGCCAGCTTATCTATATTCGGGGTTCTGTTGGAACTTCCGTAACACGAAAGATAATCGGGCCTGATTGTATCGATGGTGATCAATAAAACGTTTGCATCAGGAAAAACCCGTTTGTCTTTCCGCTCTTTTAGCATAAACCAGGAGATTACGCCCGCGAAGAGTAGGGCGATTGCAACCGGGATAATTCTTTTCATCAAATTGCTTAGTTTAAACTAACGCTATCAAACCCTCAATCGTAGGGCGGGCGTCCCTGCCCGCCATGTTAGAATCAACGCATGGACTCATCAACTTTGATCGCGCAAATTCAGGGATGTCTCAAACAAGTTGAGGATCTCCGAAGCGAACGCCAGGCAATCGGAAGCCCAAAAGTAAAAGCCTGGAAGACGGAAGTGGAGCATTGTCTGAAGCTCGGCGGGAAAAATACATCAAAGCTGCTTGCTAATTTTCAGTCTTTGAAATTTGGCGCTGGCGCGATGGGATTTGAAGCAGTCGGTTCTTCCGAAGTTAAATTCCAGACTTACCAGGCAGAATTGGACGCGGCCGAGAAAGTTTTGAAAAACGCCATTCAAACCATTCAGATTTTCGGAGTGAGTGAAGAATCAAAACTTCCTGACTGGTTTAAGCCGGAAGCAAAAGCGACTGGAAAAATCCAGGTGGGCGGCAAAGAAGTTGATATTCATACTGTGACCCTGAATGAATTCCTGCTCGGTCTTGTCAGTCTTGCTGAATCCGATAAAAGTTTAGACGAATCGTTGAAGAAAGATGTGCGCGATCACGTTGCGGCAATCCGAAAAAATCCGCTGTTACAACCTTTCCTCAACCAAACCCTGGATCGTCTATTCTCCAAGCTCTAAAGCTCTTAACGCAAAGGCGCAAAGACTTGGCGTCTTTGCGTTTAATCAAAACTGATCGATGGAGCGGTACTGGACGGCTTCTGCAAGATGCTGCGATTGAATCTCAGTCGCAGAATCCAGGTCGGCGATCGTTCGAGCCACTTTGAGTACGCGATGATACGCGCGAGCGCTCAAGTGAAATTTACGAACAGACCTTTCCATCATGTCCAGGCATGCGGGATTTAACTTACAGAATTGTTTGATCAGTTTCGCTGAAATCTGGGAATTGCTGAACAGCCGAAAATGTTTGTATCGATCGATCTGAGTGCGCCTTGCCGGGACAACGCGCGAACGGATCAACCGGGACGGTTCCGACTCAAAGTTTTCTGAAAGCAATTCCTGCGATTTTACGGCGGGCACATCGATTTGAATATCAAATCGATCCAGCAAGGGACCCGAAATTCTGCCGAGATAACGCTTCAGCTGATGCGCGGAACATTTGCAAGGATGATCGGGAGAACCGTAGAATCCACAACCACAAGGATTCATTGCCGCGATCAGCATGAAACGGCACGGATATTCCAGCGATCCAATTGCTCGAGAAATACGGATGGATCCATTTTCAAGAGGTTGGCGGAGAACTTCCAGGATGCTTTTGCCAAATTCAGGCAGTTCATCCAGGAAGAGAACTCCGTTATGAGCCAGTGAAACTTCACCGGGCCGCGGATTCGAACCACCACCGGCCAAACCTGCGTAACTAATTGTGTGATGAGGCGCGCGAAAAGGCCGTAAGCGTAATAGACCTTGCTCACCAAGAATTCCTGCAATCGAATGAACCTTGCTGCTTTCAATCGATTCTTCCAGCGTCAATGCGGGTAAAATCGTGGGAATTCGATTTGCCAATAATGTCTTTCCGGATCCCGGTGGTCCGATCATCAATACGTTATGCCCACCGGCTGCTGCCACTTCCAATGCTCGTTTCGCGTGATATTGCCCTTTGACTTCAGCAAAGTCTATGGGATATCGGATCTCCTCTAGTTCAGAATCAAAGGGAACAGCGCTGAATCTCTGAATTCCATTCCCCTTGGTGAGTAGCTGAACAGCATCCACAAGCGTGTCTATTGGATAAACGTTGATCCCTTCAATCATTGCGGCTTCCGGCGCATTTTCTCTGGGGATCAGCAAATCCCGAATCCTCAACTTGCGCGCGAGTATGGCCATAGCAAGAATTCCATGAAGGGCTCGGACTTTTCCTTCCAGTGATAGTTCACCCAGCATCAGGCAATTGTCAAAATTCTGCAACGGGATTATTTGTCCGGACGCAGCAAGAATTCCCACAGCGATCGGCAAATCAAAATAGGGACCCTCTTTGCGAAGATTGCCGGGGCCTAAATTGACCGTGATCGTTTGATTCGGAATGTAATAGCCACAATTTCCCATTGCAACGCGAACTCGTTGCTGACTTTCCTTGACTGCGACATCCGGTAGACCAACCGTGAACCATTTCGACTCGACTCCTGTACGGCGCAAAGAGACTTCTACATCCACCCTGTGCGCATCCACCCCATCTATGCAACTGGAAATCATCTTCGCCAACATAACCAACCTCCTAATAATCGTTCTGGATACTCATGATCATGCTCTTGCTCATGCTCATACTCAACTCGAGCTCTTCCCCAATTCGCCTCTCGTCTTTACTGCCGATATCAGCCCCATCAACATGGAAACCGTTGCCAAAAGGATTTCCTTCGCCTGACGAACGTCACTCTCTTGTAAGCAACTGTAAGCAACGTTTTGCAACCAGAACATCCAGACATGCGGCACATTCTAGAGCGGAGCTACGGGCAAAGTCCAAATACCTGCATCGATCCTTGATGTGAAATCTTCCATTCCCTTCTGCAATATTTAAAGCGATGCTTGTAGATGCTCGGTCAAGTTGATCGTGAACTGAAAATTTCTTCGGTATTTTCCCGAGAAGTTCTTCGCATAGTCCAACGAAGAGGATTGAATATTGGTATGCGTGTAGTTTCTCATGATCGAAATATGTTGTTTGAGTTTTTTGTATGTCCAATTTCATGATTTGCCTCCTTTAGGATTGCGAGCATGAGCAAGAGCATGATCGGGAGCATGAGTAAAACAAAAAAGGCGGGTGCACGTTCCGAAGAACGTGACCCGCCTAAAGTTCGATTATTAATTACTGATTCAGGATTGTCAAACGGACGTCAATTCTGACCGAAGAAATAAGATTGCTCGCTGTTGACGTCTCCGCCCGTGATCACGGAGCATTCCGCGCAGCTTTTCCCAAGTTTTCCGGAGGTCAAACCACTTCTTAGTTGTCTATATCGGGGCGATTCCCAGATTTCCAGAAATGAGTTTTTTCGTAAATCCCCTAAAGGTTCTTCTTTCCACACACAACAGGGGAATACCAATCCTTGCCAATCAATATAAAGTTTGCGCCAGGGATCGGTACAAAGCTGCATTCCATCTTTAAGAATGGGATGGGTCTTCCGTTCGTAGTCGAATTGATCTTCCTTCGTCCAGATTGAGCCATCCAGGACCGATTTCTTGTCGGCATGTTGATCGCCGATGTCGAAC
>JBKKAT010000858.1:0-5210 GCA_046714535.1 Acidobacteriota bacterium
AATTGAGGAGGTGCAACCGGAATAATTTCCAGTGCCGGCTGCTTCCATATTAGATCCGCCTTCGCTCGACCCCCAACAAATTTGAAACCGATCTGCAGCGCTTGTTCCGCGGAGATCCGGGGACTCGTCGCAATCTTCACATTTCCCCAATTGTGAGTGCCAGCAAGAATGATGTTTCCGTGATTGATCGTTGCTGAAAATCTTCCCCAGCGTACCGGTATTCCATTCACCTCTTGCGGAATATGAATCTGCCACAAGTATTCATTGATTTGCGAGGCCTCTATTTTTCCTAACTGATGGACATCGATCCCCAGCGCATCGCGGTTTGTCATAATCCATTCACGAAACAAAGAAGAGACTTCGGTAGCTCCGAGTGAGTTAATTTTTCGTCCAAGATTTTGCGAAATCGTACTGAGGGTGATGTTGTTGCCAACGCCTTTGCCGGGAATCAATGGAATACGCCCCACAATATTCATCGGTGTGCCCGAGCGCGGATCAAAGTAGAGCGTGAAGTGAGAGCCATGTCTTCTGAAAAAGGCCTCCCATGCGCTGCTTGTCGAAAGATTCTCTCTGAGCGCCTGATCAAAAGAAATCGCTGAATTGTTGAGTGTCAATTCCGGTAACGCAAATTGTTTGGCATGCAAATCGCTTTTTGATTTTTCAGGTTGAAATGCAGCACCGGAAGCGCTGAACAAAACAAACAACACCAGGGAGTGAAGAAAAAGTTTGGGGAAGCTCCATCTATCCATGGCGTCCTCCTCTCCTAGAGATGGCAGATGGTTATCGATTTGTTATTTTTATACGATAGTACCAATGTTACTACACCACGACAGAGAAACACAAAATCGAGACTTTTTCTCCTTCATTCTTAACCTTGCCCACTCAACTAAAGTTTTGAAATGCACTGGACGAAGGTTGTGCCAGTGATTAAACGTTTAAGCGGTTTGAATGGATGCTGGCAGATCTATAACGCAAAGCGCACTGAATTTCTTATCTTTGCGTCTTAGCGCCTTTGCGTTGGATAAATCTGTTTTTCAACAGCCTCAGCAACCTTCAATGGAGTAACTCCCGGTTAAGATCATTTAGACTTGCTAATAGATTAGTAATACCAGAATTTGAACATGAATGAAGATGCTAAGAAGCGGATGGAATTGGCAGGACTAATCAACAAAGCTCCACAGAACACGGACGAAACAAAACGGACTCCCGGGAAAAAAAGAGAACGCTGACATTCGATTACTGAACTGAGTCGCGAATGAACTTATCAATCTGCTGCTCCAGGATGTCCATTGGCATGGCTCCATTTTTCAGGATTACATTGTGAAACTCGGCAAGTCGGAAACGATTGCCTAGCTCGCGTTTCGCCTTCTCTCGCAATTCGAGAATTTTCAACTGGCCCACCTTGTATGCGCAGGCCTGACCCGGATTCACAATGTATCTTTCAATTTCCGCTGTGACTTCTCCTTCGGCCATCCCGGTGTTGTTCAGCATGTAACGGATTGCTTCCTCACGCGTCCATCGCTTGCGATGAATTCCCGTATCCACAACTAATCGGACCGCGCGAAACAGCTCCGCCTGAAGTCTTCCAAGATTGCTGTATGGATCTTTTTGAAAGCCGAGTTCCCATGCTAGACGCTCCGCATAAAGCGCCCATCCTTCCGAATAAGCCGTAAACGGAATGATTTTTCGGAACGTCGGAACGCCTTGCAAATTCATCTGAATCGCAATCTGAAAATGATGTCCTGGAACTGCTTCATGATAGGCAAGCGTCCTCATTCCCCATTTCGGAATTTCCTTCATGTTTCGCAGATTTGCAAAGAAAACTCCGGGTCGTGAACCATCCAGAGAAGGGCCGTTGTAATAGGCTCCCGATTCGGTCTTTTCCTTAAACTCCGGCACGCGTTCCACGCGAACACCGGCTTTGGGACGGATGTCAAAAGCACTCGAAAGGCCGCGATCGATTTCATCGATCATGGACTGATACTCTGCAAGACATTGTTTCCTTCCCTGTTCCGTACCGGGATAGAGAAATCGGGGATCGTCACCCAGATCATTCAAGTGTTGAGAAATAGTTTTTCCGGTGATTCCCAGACCATCGAGAATCGCTCTCATCTCATTTTGAATGCGTTCTACTTCACGAAGTCCCAGTTGATGGATTTGCTCCGGATCCATCCGCGTTGTCGTCTGATTCCACAGGGCGTACGCATAGTAGGCGTCCCCATCCGGAAGCTTCCACACACCATCATCCGCTGTTGCCTTGTTCTTTAACTGTTGCAGACGATCAATCATCCTTTCATAGGCCGGATAAACGGTCTTCGTAACTTGCTCTTCCGCTTTTCCCAAAAGTTCCTGTTTTTTCTCAGCGCTGATTTCTCCTGCTTTCTGCACCTTCTTATCGAACGAAACGTAAAGAATGTTGGATTTTACATTCTGTGAAACGAAACCTCTCATCTGGTCCAGCACTTTTTCAATGACAAACACTGGTGGCACGATTCCTTTTTGTTCGCGAATCTTCACCCCTTCCAAAACCTGATCGAAACGGATTCCGAATTTCGAGAGTCGCGTGATGTAATCTTCTGCATCCCCTTCATTCTTGATGCGGTGAATGGCATCCATGAAGGACGGCAGTTCACTTTGATCTCCATTGAGCTGATTTAGTGGATAATTATGGTACATGTACTTTTGGCCTTCCACAGTGTTGTTCAAAAACCATTCCAGGATATCGGTGGAAAGTTGTTGCGATTCGGACTGCTTTGCCCTGTCATAGGCTCGCAGGACCTCAAGATCTTTCCGGACAAGCGCATTCATCTCCTGTTGGAAAGAATCGGAAGCATTGTTCAGATCATCGTTGTAGAAATCGAGTCCGGTTGAATCAAGCAGCCCCAAGTTGCTTAGCAGTTCCGGTGTTTTGAAGGCAAATTCGATGAACGCCCGTTCATAGAAATGGTTGATGTTCCAGGGACGGAACCAGATCAGATTGGCAACCCACACACCGCCGGCAAGGAGAATGATGAGGAAAATTCGGCCGATGAGTTTCTTCATCTTCACAGTAATACCGCATTAGAACATATACTTGAAACAAAGCAACCCGCGTTGAATATGGTCGTTGCACGGATGGCGCACCGTAAAGGAAAATCGACGCGGTTCTGCGACTTGCGAGCGAGGCGCGACCCCTCACTGTGCGTCAGATTTGTTCGGTCCTATTGGTTTGATCGGCAGGGACCGAGAGTTCGGTAATCAATGCTTCGAGTCGCCATCCTGTTTCGCCTGAAGTGGCGTTTTGTAGCAGCGGCAAGATTTGTTCAATCCACTTAGATATAGTTGCGGGACGCATGTTCGCATCCTTTTGCAAAGCCCATGAAATCACGCGCTGAATATCCGCATCCCCCAGTGCGGACGGATCTTCGATTAAGACGCGCATGAGCACTTCCGGAACCGATTCAGCGGTAAAAGCAACCTTTCCTGTCAGCAGTTCATAAGTAACGGAAGCCAGCGAAAACAGATCGCTCCGTTCATCCAGCGATTGTCCTCGAACTTGCTCGGGAGACATATAGGATGGGCTTCCCAGAAGAACACCTGTTCTGGTGATCGTTGAATCTTCCCGCAGCGATTTTGCGATTCCGAAATCAACAACTTTTATCTGGAATGAAAGCGCATCCGGTATCAGGAAAAGATTAGCCGGCTTCAAATCGCGATGAATGACTCCTGCTTCATGAGCTGCGTTTAGTGCGCTGCCCACCTGCTGCAGAATCCCGGCTACCTGAGCTGGACTTGCGGGTCCCTGCTCTTTTAAAATCCGCGCCAGATCTACTCCTTGCAAAAATTCCATGACCAGAAAGGCGTAGCCGTTCGCGAGCTCACCGGTATCATAAAGGTCCACGATTCCCGGATGATGGAGTCGCGCTACCATCTGAGCTTCTCTTTCCCAGCGCCCTTTCATGAATGGATCATCGGCAAATTCTTTACGCAGGATCTTCACCGCGACAAAGCGTTTTAATTTTTCATCATAAGCCTGGTAAACGGTTCCCGTGCCACCCTGCCCCAGCAGGCGGTTGAGGCGATAGCGATCCAGAATCTTGAACGGAAGTATTTGCGGACTCTGCAGCAGCGACCCATCCGCGGGACAATTGAGAATCGTATGTTCAAAGCATCTGCCACAATGCGCGCACAGATGAACTGTGGCAATTCCCTGATCATGCAACTGCTGGATGGTAGCCGCTCTTCTTTGATGAGCAGATGCCAGCTCTTCCTGCATCCTCTTGATCTCCAACGCGCTTCCCAGTTGATTCGCCAAACCGGAAATCAATTGTCTTTCGGTTTGTCCCCAGATCATTCTTCCAGCCGAAATTGTCAAAGCTCCGAAAATATAGCCTGTGCTACCGGTCACCGGAACGATCCCTCCGTTCGTCGAATCCTTTAAAGCATTCTTCACATTTTCCAGCGATGGCGGGACAGTTTCCTCCTCTCCGACAGAACGAAACGCTTCTCCTTCCCGTATCCAGATGCAAATGTTTTCTGCGCCAATCACATCTGCAATATCTTTTGCAATCGTTTGCGACCAGGCGGTCATATTTTCCATGGCATGCGGTTTTCCTTCTAATAACTTAGTAATGCGCTCCTGGGCTTGCATCAGTTTCTGATTCGAGTTGCTCAGCTCCTGAGTGCGGGTCGCAACAAGTTTCTTGAATCGTGCAACTCGCAAACGCTGTGCTGCAAAACCTGTGGCGACGGCGGCTAGAATGCACAGTGCGTAGAACCACTTCGTTTGATAAAAGTACGGCCTCAAGTTCAAACCAAAAGCCGCACCTGCTTCATTCCAAACGCCATCATCATTCGCAGCTATGACTCGAAAGGTGTACTCTTGCGGAGAAAGATTGGTGTAATAAGCAGTGCGCCGCGTTCCCGCGTCAACCCAGTCACGATCGTAGCCCTCCATTTTGTAGCGAAATTTCACGCGCTCCGGAACACGGTAGCTTAAAGCCGTATATCGAAACTCAAGATTCTTGGTTCCCGGTTGCAAAACAAGTTCTTCTTTCATTGTTGTGGCCGGCAGAATTTTTCCATCGGCAACCACTTCTTCAACATGCACCGGAGGTACGACTATGTTGGTTGGTATTTTTTGTGGATCTATGATGGAGACACCCGCGCCGGTTGCGTACCAGAATTTGCCATCACGAGCTTTCCATGCCGCCGGTTGCGTTCCGCTGGTG
>JBKKAT010000859.1:0-3668 GCA_046714535.1 Acidobacteriota bacterium
AAACTCGCCTTGCGCGTCCCATAAGCGGATCAAACGTGCTTTTCCAATTCCCTCCATTTGCCACGTTGAAAGTCGTCCATGCCGTCGTCGTTTCAATAAGGCTTTGCTTTGCCGGGTCAAAAACCGGAGGAATAGCCGGGAGAAAAACAATTTTGTTCGCTAGTTCGGGGTTTTTCGGTGGGTTTAAGGCGGATGAAAAACCCGCCATCAAGAACAATACGATGAAAATAAAAATCCAATTTCTCCTGGCCATCGAATCCTCCAATCCTTCTGCTATCTAGGCTACCCGGCTGGAGGTTGTGCCACTATCAGCCCGATTCCGTATTTCTTGTGAGGGTTTGTCCTACAAATAATCGTGGATCGTAATCGTGATCGTGATCCGAAATCATGATCATGTTTTCGAATCAGGAATAGCGCTTACGACTACGATCAAGATTACGATCACGATCCGCGATTAAAACAGCTTGTTTTGGGCGGCGTAATGGATCAACTGCGCGTTGTTCTTAAGGTGCAGTTTTTCGAGGATTCTTGTGCGGTATGTACTGATGGTTTTCACGCTCAGTGAAAGTTCTTTGGCGATTTCCGTTGCAGTCTTTCCGGAAGCAATCAAGCGAAACACTTGATACTCCCTGTCCGATAAAGATGTGTGAGGTGGTGCTTCCTCAATATCCAGCAAGTAAAGAAATTGTTCTGCCAGAGTTTTGGTGATGAATTTGGATCCGCCGGCTACTTTTAGAATCGCGGCTACCAGCTCTTCCGGCGCGGTGTCTTTTGTGATGTATCCGGAAGCTCCTCCCTTCAATGCCCGCATCGCATACTGTTCTTCCGGATGCATGCTTAAAATCAAAACTGGCAACCGCGGATACTCCTTCTTGATTTCCGACAACACTTCGAGCCCCCCTCTTCCCGGCATAGAAATATCAAGCAAGACAACATCAAAGGATTGTGTCCGGATGAGATGCAGCGCTTCTGGTCCTGTACTCGCTTCAGCAGCCACTGTGATGTTTGGGCTCGCTGCGACAAGTTGCTTCAGACCGGCTCGTACAATCGCATGATCATCTGCGATGAGAATCCGGATCATAAAGTGCAGGCGTTATTTCTGGAGTTTGGCGATGATTTCTTTGATCGATTCTTCAGCAGACTCTTCCCACAATAATGCCGATCCGGCTCCCTGATGGCCGCCACCGCCATACTCTGACATCAACTCGCCAATATTTACATTGCAGGTCCTGTTAAAAATGGCATGGCCGACAACCACAGCGACATGTTGTTTCATGGGACCCCAGTGGATTCGTATGGAAACGTTTGCTTCGGGGAAAAGAGTATACACAAGGAATCGATTGCCCACCGGAATCGGATCGACGTCCCGGAAATCGGTTACCACGACGTTTTTTTCCATTCTGGAGTTTTTCGTCGTTATCGATTTAAAGTCTTCCCACTGCAATCGTATGAGATCGACACGGCTTTGTACTTCCGGCATTTCCAGGACTTCTTCAATCGTAAAATCCTTCAGCGCCTTTACCAGGCTCAAAAAATAATCTTCAAACCTTCCGAGACCTGTTCTTGGATCTACCGTAAAACCGAGCAAGACATATTCCTTGGGATCCAGGACATCATCCATCGTTAGAGTTGCACTATCCATGCGGTCGGTTTCTGCTATTAATTTTTCGAATCGATTCAATTTCGGGTTGTTATAGTATTCGAAGATCACGCGAGCAGTGCTGGGCGCCCGTCTGTACATGCCTTTGAATTCTGGTGGAGGCTTTTCATTACTGTCCGTTAGAACATGATGATCAAACCACATGCCACATTCAGGGTGATACGGGAGATTTGCAAATATGTCGTCGCTTCTTACAATGAATTGTTTGTCTGTTATGTCTTGAGGATGGATCAACCAGATTGATTCAACCGGCTCCATTTCGGTAATCAGTACAGCAGACGTCAGGCCATCCAAATCGCCACGCGTTACAAGTCTCATAAAGGTTACTCCCTCCCGGTGTCATTTAGATTAACGCAAAGAGGCAAAGTTTCCAAAAGATGTGTGGCAAGCCAACGCACCGAGCGATTTTCAGCAAAGGCTCCAACGAAGAGTATGTGGTTTCCTTTGTTACACATTTTCTTTTCTAGGACTACAGGTTACACTCGAGAGAGGCGTTAATCTCGAAAAGGGTGCTCTATTTGAAGAAAAAGATACTGTTTTCACTGCTAATTCTGATTCTTCTACTCGCTGCGGGACTCTGGATTCTTAACTTTGATTCCACCAAGCAGCGAGTGGGCGCCTACCTTCTCAGATATCTGGAAAAGGAATATGGGGTTCGTGCAGAAACGGACAAATTTCACTATCACTTCAACGACGGAATCCTGACAGCCCGGATGACGAACCTCAAGATCTACGGTGGAAAAACCAACAAGGATCTGTTTTTTCAATCGAAGTATGTGGAAGTGGAGATTCCGTATTCCTCGTTGTGGCGGGATCATTTTCTGATTCGAAAGCTGGTTCTGAGCAATCCGGATGTAAATCCTGACTACTTACCCCTGATGCGCGAACGGCCTCCGGCAAAAAGTGAAAAGACTTTTGAAATACAGCAGCTCGATTTAAGAGACGGCGCGCTCCGTTACGGACGATTGCCATTGCAGGACATCGAACTGATGGCCCGCATCCGGAATAACAATCTTGAACTGCAAACGTTGAAAGCGAAATTCGATCAGATCATGATCGAAGCTTCGGGTGTGTTGAAGAATCTTTCCGATCCGCAGTATGAACTCAACTTCAAAGCGAAAGGAAATCTTTCGTCCGTCCAAAAAATTGTTGAGGATGTGCCGCCACTCCGTGGTGAATTTACAACGGAAGGAAAAGCCACCGGAAAAGCAGATTCGTATGTTGTCGAAGGGAAATTGAAGAGCGACCAGCTATCCGTTTACAACGAACCACCTTTTCCTGTGCAGGGAACTTTTCGCTACGATTCGAAGAATCGTTCCGTTCCCTTGAATCTTAACGTGAAGTGGAATTCTGCTCCTGCAGGACTCGCGCGGCGATTCGATCCGGAACTTCCTCAGATTGCTTCTGTAACTCAAGGCAACGTTACGTATGAAGGCGGAACAAATTTCTGGCAGGGAAAGGCTTCGTTCGAATTGGATCTGGCTCAAGCCGGTGGACGTGGAATTCCTGTGGCCGGACGCGTTTCGGGTGAACTCAGCGATGGCACGATTCATCTTGCGCGAAGCAAATTGAGCACCGGCTCCACACAAGTAACTTTTGAAGGCCGCCTCACGCAATCGCAAATGTTGCTGGATCTCGAAGCAAATATAAAAAACGCGGCTTCCCTTGCTTTCGTGAGTCCGGAATTGCGAAAGATTCCCGGATCCTATTTCGTCCGTTCCCGCATTCAGGGTCCTTTCCGGAATCTGCAGGTTCAATGGAATTTGAAAGGGACCGCTCCCGAATTGAAAATCGTTTCTACCGGAGCGTATCGCATGGCGTCCAAACAGATTCAGGCATCCTTTCAAGGCTCCGCCGATGCAAAGGCGCTCGCGCGGCTCTATCCTGACGCAAAGCTCCAGGGCAACATCACATTTCAGGGAAAAGCATCCGGTTATGTCATGAGGCCCGTTTTGACGGCTGAAGTTGAAGGGACCGGTTTGATCGTGGATGGAACTGAGATTGGTGA
>JBKKAT010000860.1:0-2539 GCA_046714535.1 Acidobacteriota bacterium
CAGGACGGCATTGCAATAACACACATCAAACTCATCATCCGCAAATGGAAAACCGGAACCAGGCATGTGCCGGACGTATCTGGTGCCGGGATAAATCTTTTCAAGAAAGGAACCTTCGTGGATTCCAAGCATCGTAATGCGCGAAGGATAAGGATAGATCTGTTCCAGAATATTCTCTTCCAGCCTTTCCTGCTCTGTTACAGAAACGCCAATATCGAGAACCGTGCTTTGAGGGGAAGGGGACATTTCATGGAGAAATAATTCGTACATTTCAGTTCGGGCTTGCCGCGACAACCTGCTGACTAATCCGCTTCCCGCCAGATAATGATTGTAAAAAGTTTTGTCACCCATATTTCAGTTGGCCCTGTTTGAATTCCCGCTCATGAAGGAGGGGACAAGAGAGGAGGTTGGAGTGTTTAACAGGACAACCCCCACTTTCGTCCCCCCTTTATAAGGGGGAGAAACTCACAACGCACCACTTCTTTATACCACGAGGAGAAACCCTAGCTGCTGGTTCAGTCGCCGATCCAGCTTGATGAAAGCAAGTTGTGAAAATATGATAGCTGTCGAATTTGATGGGACAGATAGACAGTTTCACTGAAAGAATTTCCGGCGTGATCGAAGCAAGAAGAGTTCTTCTTCTGGTCTTTTTCTGCATACTCTATCTTGCAATCGTTTTCTCGCTAACGTCCCGCAGGGTGTTTTGGAATGACGAACTATTCACACTGCATTTTTCGCAACTGAATTCCTGGCAGGATCTCTGGCACGCATTGAGCACTGGTGCGGATCAGATTCCACCTACTTTCATCCTGATAACAAAGCTTTTCACATCCGTGCTTGGCGCCAACCATATTTCGCTTCGTTTGCCGGAGACAATCGGTTTCCTGGTGATGTTACTTTGTCTCTACAGAATCGTTTCGTCGCGGACTTCTGCTCTCTATGGCTTTATTGCGATGTGCTTCCCACTCGTCACCGCCGCTTTTTCCTATTCCTATGAAGCACGTCCTTACGGACTTCTACTGGGTTTTAGCGGCCTTGCATTCCTTTCCTGGCAGTTGGTTGCGGAACGCACAAATAGAAAAGCGTGGCTTGCCTGTTTAAGCGTGAGTCTGGCCGGCTCATGGATGAGCCATTACTACGGACTTCTCGTTTTGGTGCCTCTGGTTCTGGGTGAAGTCGCACGTAGTGGCTCCATACGACGGATCGATGTTCCTGTATGGGTGGCATTCATCCTTTCAATGATTCCCATATTATTCTTTCTACCTCTTCTTCAGGGTTCCTTATCGTATGTATCTACCTTCTGGGGGAAGACCAGTTGGGACCAGATCTTTGTTTTCTATAACATTCTATTTGAATCTTCAGCGATCCCGTTCGCCTTCATTTGCCTTGTCTCTCCTTTTTTGATCGGGTCTCGCCCTATTGCGGAAACCGTTTCGATTCGTTCATTCCGCGCTTACGAACTTGTGGCAGCCGCGGGTTTTGCTGCTATGCCCATAATCGCTGTTGTCATAACTAAGATTTTTGTGGGAGCGTTTTCTGAAAGATACGCGATCAGCGCGGTCCTGGGTTTTAGCATCCTCGTATCCTTTGCGATGTATCAGTTTGCTCTACCAAAAAGCATTGTGATCCTTTCGCTCCTCTGTCTTCTGGTAGGATTTTCCGTCAAATCCATTCTGGATTTTGAAAAATGGGATCAGGAAAGGGAAAGCATGAAGCAGCAATTTCAGTTTCTATCGGCCAGGGCTGATAAAAATACACCGATTGTTTTTGCGCAATCGATCCTGCGTTTGCACTATTACGGACCAAAAGAGCTGGCTTCGCGCGTATATTATCTGGCCGATCCGAAAGAGTCGACCCGATATCTCGGACACGATACGATGGACCGTGGTTTTCTTGATCTCAGGCCCTGGTTCCCGCTGCGGAATGTTCAACCCTACGATCTGTTTATTAAGGCTAACTCTCGATTCTACATTTACCATCTCAACTGGCAGGAAGAGTGGAAGTGGACCTGGATTTTTTATACGTTACTTGCCGATCACAAACGGATCGAAATGATCGCAAGGGAGGGGGATCAATTTTTATTTTTAGTCACCACGCTCGATCAAAAATAGAAATTGATTTCCATCTCTGGCTCGCATTTCGACTTTCATTTTGTCAGCCAGGAGCCTCGATAGAATCCAATCCCACTTCCAGTCCTCATCAGAACTGAAATGCAGCAGATAAAAACGTGGATGAGATCTTATGAACAGGTCATAGGGTTTCACGTTTTGCAGTTGCCACCAGGGTTTGAGATCGAGGAGACCGCGGTCGATTGTGTCATGATTTATGTAACGCACGGATGCTTCAGGGTCTGCTGCATAAAATACTCTTTTGGCCAAATTTTTCGGGGCGTAGTGCTGGATCCGGAGAAAAATGTGCGAATAGGAACAGACGACCGGCAAGTTGTTTCCCGCATGAACCTGCAGAAACTTATTGGTTTGAGTCAATGCATGATAATCGTCTGTCCATATGGAAAAACTGGAAACGGAACGAATGACGA
>JBKKAT010000861.1:0-6116 GCA_046714535.1 Acidobacteriota bacterium
GCTATGACGAGGATGATCCTGCTTTCGATCTCGAAAAGCTGAAACGCTGGCATGATGTGGTTGGATACTGGGTCAAGTGCAGGAGCGATGGAGATTGCAGGAGCACCACTGGGGACTATCTTGTTGCTGCAGTTGTGGGAACAGCGGATTACGGCGATCTCGCATGTTCAAATCGAGCGGATTGTCCGGAGAATACACTCGATATTTTCAAGATGCCGAATATCGATATTGCCAATCTCCCCGCGCATGCGTGGATCAATTCACCCGGAGCGGTGGGACCATGCGAATCCGCGAAGATTGCTGTCAGGAAGTTTCGCAAGCCTGTGATGATTGATACGGATGGGACTTTTCAGGATAGGGATGATAAGTGTCAAGTAGAGAGATGGGCAACGGAAGCAGTTTCCTGTGAAATTGGTGGCTCAGGCCGTGTTCATTTCAATCATCTGGATGGAATGACGTTCGGAGAAGCGAACATCTACAAGAGATGTAAATTCACAGGACGCACTCGTCCAGGCAACCTGAATTTTGACGAACGGTATTTGGACTGTCATACCTTGGATACGATTGGCGATTCGGGCCCCACATACTTATCCAACATTGTCACCACTCCCGAGCCGCCCGCGTGTCCGCATAGCACTGGCGCCCAGGGCAACGCCATCTGGTGTTCTGATCCCTGCTTGAACAGGTAAGAATACCTGGTTTCTGCGCGAGGCTCTCTTCCTACCGGTTGGTGGTTGTTAGCTTGGGAAGCATCTTAAAGCGTTTCCCGTTTTTCATTCTATACACCGAGAAATCGCGATGGTCCAGTGTTAGTATCCGATCAATTCCTAGCTCTTCCCCAAGACTTACCATCGTAGCATCGGCCAGGTCCATTGGTAGATCGTGATACTTATTCATCATCTCCCGGCATCGCACCGTCATGGATCGGTCAAGGTGATAAATCTGAAACCCGCCTCTGTTGATGAATTCCCAGAGATCGTCCTGAACCTGCCGGCTGAAATTTAGCAGGAAAAAGCATTCCGTCAGAACCGCCCAGGTTGTAGCCAGCTGTTCATTTACATTCTTCAAATGTTTCACGCAACGGGTGTGGCAACGGTCATCGCGGTCAAAAAGAGCTACGATGAAGCCGGTGTCAGTGAGAATCAAGATTTCTTTCCGAATTTTGTTCTTAGAATCTCCTCTCCTCTCGTGGAAAGATCACCTGTTCCACTTCCATCTCGCTCCAAAAGATCGTGAATGAGATCGTACGGTTTCATTTTTTGCAGTGTGGTGGGACAGTACTCCAGGAGAGATCGCCGGATCACTTCCGCTTTGCTAATGCCAACCGCTTCCGCCGTTTCCTCAAGCAAAGCCATGACTTCTTCATCCAAACGAATGCTCGTGGGCATCATTTTCTCCTGTGATACAATATGTATCACATCACTGACCGCTGTCAAGTATGAACCTTGCGTGGACAGATAGAAATTAGTTGACAGAGTCAACTATTTTTCGGAGTCTAATCAGATCCAATTCCAGTTTAGCGCTAAGGTTGTCATTAAATTCCAGTAGACGCCCCGCGGAATCGACGAGCTCTATTTTCAATAATCTGCGCCCGTTTAAAATCTCCTGTCCGCGGATGGAGAGTTTTACGCGTTCAAACTTTTCCTTTAACGGTACTTCCGTCAGGATCTTCTCTTTTAGTTTGATCAAAGCTTTTCCATCCTTCATAGCGGGATTCCGTGATCGAATTCGCATTTCGATCGTCAGCGTTTGATTTGCCGCGATATCGGGAAGCAGCAATTTCCCTACGCTCTCGACGCAAACGGCGAATTTTCGCGGTCGAGGTCTCCAACCCGAGAATAGATAGAACTGGAGCGACTTGTGATCGGGCTTTATTTCCTCCGGCGCCGGAATCGCGGGAAGTTCGTAAACGCGAACGTCGCGCTTTTCATAAAGGAGATGCGCATCGGGAAAAACAGCAGATACATACTGCTGCACGTCCGGTGACGCGGCATACCTGTCGTGAATGGCAAGGTATCGAACGTTAAAAAATTGGCGGAATGCGGGGGCGGCTTTCCGGTCGTGATCGACGTTCTGAAGAATTTCTTTCCTGCCGCGTGTTCTGGTGACACTTTCAAAACTCCGGGCAATAGGAATTCTTCGAAGGTAAGCTTCCTGGGAACGCACCGGTGTTGCCCGGGCAATTCTTCCGTTCAGAAGATCTTTCTGATGCACGATCTGGTATTTCATCTGGTGGGCTGCATTCGCTACGTTATTGTCAAAGGGAAGTGTCAGCATTGTTCCATCGGCCATTGTTTGAATTCTGTAATAGACTTCGGGAACGTCGAATTTGGAGAGTTTCAACGGGACTTGTGAGAGCTCAAATAGCAGTGCGCAAAACAAGAAAGCCACTATCCCGTTGCGCCAACGTTTCCTGAACCGGATCAGGATGCTAATTCCGAATCCGGCCATCACGGCAAAACTGAGTGCAACCATCGGAGCGGCACGGTACGGAAGTCTAACGTGATTCATGTAGGGAATCTTCATGAGGACCGCATAAGGTAAAGGCAAGCGATAGTTTCCGATATCAACGAAGGGTCCGAGCGTGATCAGGAGAAACAGGATTCCAAGGAGTCCCACGAGAATCGATGGTTGATTTCGTTGCCGGATCGCGAAAGCAAGGCCACCGATTGCCAGGGCAAGTGTTATAAAACCGGTGGTGACTTTGTAGTGCGGCCCCGCGTATTTTGTTCCGTAAATTTTTGCAGCATTGCCTGCCATGGGCCCGGCTATGAAGTAGTCGCCAAGATCAGCGGATCCCTTTGCAGCCAGCCCACCGCCATCGGAATGTTGTGCAATCACTTTGTCCCGTTTGTCTTGAACAAAATGCCATGCAACTTGAGACAGAAGAATTCCTGCAACGAATCCACTCATGCAGAGGTTCTTGAAGAACTGTGGTGTACGCCACGAAGGGATTCTGCAGAGGCCATATGCTGTCATGAAGACAAACGAGATTATCAAAAACATCATGTAATACTGGTTGGAGTAATAAGTCAGCGCGAAAAAAAGTCCGGTTAAAAAGGCATAACGGAATTTTTTCGTTTCCGCCATACGCAGAAATGCCCAGAGCGCAAAAGGCAGCGTTTGCGTTAGTGCAAAATTAATATGTCCAAAATAGCGGGTGATTCGAAAAGGACAGAAAGCGAACGCAATTCCCGCAAAGAGTGCGCCTGCAAAACTGCCGGTCAATCGCAGAGTCAACAAATAGGTTCCCAGTGCGGAAAGGAAACCGGAAAGCAGGAGTCCAACATTCATCTGGCCTAATTCGGATAGAAAGGGGGAAAGGATCAATCCAATAACGGAGTTGACCTCCGTGTTCGTATGCAGCAATAGACTGCTGCCAATTGGATGGAAAATCCGATCTGTAAAATATGGATCTTTGCCGCTTAAGATCCTTTCCTTGAAAATGAAATTGTTCCAGGGGAACAACCAGACATCCGCCGTACCACGTCCGATCAGATGATCATTCAGATGAAAGACCAGTGGGTAGGTAAGCGCCACCGTAAGAATCATGTATACAAGCGCAACAATTGCTGAACGATAGCGCAGCAGGAAGGCTTCAGAAAACAGAGGCACTTGGCGATGTATGCGTTTTTCCTCGTCAAAGGCATCGATTTCATCTCTATCGATAACCAAACTCGAGAATGGTTCGGAACGACGATTTGTCCTTTCTCTGTTGTCCAGGCAAGTTTTCATGTTTGGTGCTTTAGCAAAGTCTGTGCTTGCTGATGGCGAGTGAAGTTTTGCTATTCCGTTATTGCTACCCTGCGGTTTTTGCCTGCTTCTATGCAGTTTCCGCGCAATGACCCTGCCAGGTAGCGATTTACTGGTAAGATGATTCTGTGGAGAAGCCACACCTTGTTGAAACGACTCTCAAAGGCCGGTACAAGATCGAAAAAGAGTTGGCACGCGGTGGAATGGGAATCGTGTATCTGGCGTCTGATCAGGAACTGCTATCCAGACCTGTTGTTGTGAAAGTCCTATTCGAAGAAGCCTACCAGGACCCATTACTAAAAAGGAAATTCCGCCTGGAGATGGAAGCCCTCACGCGACTGGATCATCCCGGAATTGTTGGAGTTTTAGATGCAGGGGATCTCGCTGATGGCAAGCCTTTTCTGGTAATGCAATTCGTTGAAGGAGTCGATCTACGTTCGGTGATGTCACCGCAAGGAATGGAATTGCACCGGTCTGCTCGCCTGCTCCAACAGATCGGCATGGCGTTGGACGCTGCTCACCAAAAAGGGATTCTTCACCGCGATCTTAAGCCCGAAAATATCATGATTCAGCAGTTGGGTGGAGAGAATGAGCAGATCAAATTAATCGATTTTGGAATTGCAAAAGTGATGAATTCCAAGATTGCAGAAAGCACTCATACGGCCAATGTCACCGGCAGCTTTGGATACATGTCGCCTGAACAACTAACGGCAAAAGGCATTTCAGCCGCAAGTGATATCTTTTCACTCGGCGTCATCGCTCATGAGATGTTAACCGGGCGCCGCCCTTTTGAGCCGGATTCTGTCTTCGAACTTTACGATATGCACCGGTCGGGTGTTCAGCAAAAACCGAATTCGTTGCGTCCTGAGCTCTCTGAAGCGGCACAGTCAATTCTTCTAAAGGCTCTTTCTTTCGAACCTGCCGAGCGTTACGCGAACGCCGGTGAGTTCTGCAATGATTTGTCCTCTGCGCTTGTTCATCCCGCTCCTTCGCAACTTATCGAACCCATCTCACTTCCCAAAAGAACATCCATTCAGCCACGTCTGCTCTGGCTCTCCAGCATAGTGTTGTTCGCTCTTTTCATTCCATTCGTAAAGTTTTCTTTTTTTCGTTTTCTTGAATGGAAGGCTTTCCTGATTCATCCTGTGGTTCTCCTGTCCTTAGCTGGATTTTGCATTGTCTTTGTATTTGTCATTCGCCATTTCAATAAAATACATAAGCCTCTTTTCTTACTGAATTGCGTGGGAATTTTGCTCTTCAGCTTCGGGATTAGCACAATGCCTCCGGTGACTACTTTTCCCGGAAGTAATTCTGATTCTGCGGGATTCACGCTGAATTACTCCGATCCGAAAGGCTATCTCTACACGGTTGTGGACTCAAGCTACTGTCTGATCTCCCTTGATCCCGGAAGATGGAATCGTTTGACTGACTATACATTGCAACTGACTCTTTCGCCGCATGTCGAGTTTGCAGATGTTTACTTTGACAAGAAGTTTCACGTAACAGAGCAACTGCTGTTACAACCGAGTCACACAAACGATATCTTGATCCTGCGAAAACAAGGAGATGACTTTCGGGAAGAAAGACAAATCAAGTTTACTTACAAGTACCGTACGTTTCATCCTGAGAATCGTATTGTTGTTACATTGAAAAGCGGGAACACAGAGGCCACGTTTGAAAAAGAAATCGTTTCGCCACGGCCCAGGTAGGCTACTAACCCATATCTCTCTGCATTAGAATGTATCTCCAGATGTTCAGGACTGTTCGTCTTATTCTTCTTGCGCTCTTTCTGACGCAATCCTACGCAAGAGCAGAGAATAATCCTCACTGGTTTGACGTTTCCTCGGATCAAGAATCGACTCAGTTTCAAAGCTTGCTGCTAAAACAGATTGAATCGCATGGCCTTTTTCAAACCAAAAGAACGGCTGTATCCGTGGATTCACTCAAGTCCCGGTTGTTATCCCTTGAGCAAAAGCAGAAACAGATGCTTTTTATTCACTGCACGCTGGATGACTACGCCCGACTTCTGAAAGATCCCGCAATCAAATCCATTTTCTCCGATCTTCAAATCGAACTTGTGAACTCGCGGCTGATGAGCTTGCCTCTTTATGTTTTTGGCTATGCCGAAAACAAAGAATTGCTTCAGCTCAAAACGTCGCGGCTGAACAGCGTTCAGTTTGCATTTCTTACGCTTCCACTCGACGAAATTTAGGTGTGGAGGAAGCCGATCTGCTAACCATGCTCAGCCAGATTCTTGCGAAGCCGAAAAATTCCATAAGAATTTATCGCGAAAGGGAAGCCTACACTGCTGCGAAACAGTTATTCGAAGGGCACTACAATCTGGTTGGTATTTACGAAGATGA
>JBKKAT010000862.1:0-3643 GCA_046714535.1 Acidobacteriota bacterium
AGTCCAAGGACTGCCATCATAAGAATGCCAGTGATGGGACCCACATTAAGATCGGGCGCCAGGAGTGAAGATGGAAGACTCAAGATAAGCAACCAGAAGAAAGCGGCCGTACGACTTTCCCGATGTACGAATGAAATGATCGCGCCACCCCAAATTAATATCAGCCAAACAGTAGCAAAAATGTCAGCAACCTTCCTTGCCATCCGTAACTGATCGCTTGCTATCATTATGACTAGTTACTTTTACGACCGGATAGAGTGGTCGAAATCGAAAGACCGAAATACACAGCGGCAGAGAAGTAACGCTGATAGCGAACTACGCGAGGTTGCCGGGCAAGCAAAGCACGAAATGAACCTGCCATCATTGCGTATAGCCCATCCGTTATGAGGGCAAGGAAAATAAAGATGAAGCCGAGAATAGCTAATTGTGTGCGAACAGTGTCCTGTTCCGCGGGAGAAACGAATTGAGGCAGGAATGCCAGAAAGAAGATAGCCGTCTTTGGGTTCAACACATTTACGATGAAACCATCGATGAATAATCGCAGAAAAGATCTAGATGGAACTTCTAGCTTTCCGGTCGAATCACCGGATGACAATAGTGTCTTGAACCCCAGGAAAAGAAGATACGCGGCTCCGGAAAATTTGACTATGGTGAACGCGGCGGCCGATGATGCTAGAAGGGCGGACAACCCGAAGACAGCCGCCAGAACATGAATAAGTCCACCACAACATAGACCAAGAACGGATATCAGACCGGCGGTCCGGCCCTGTTGCAGTGTGCGGGTAACCACGAAAAGCACCGCTGGCCCTGGAGTGACCAACAAAACAAGAGCAGTCAATATAAACAAGATAAGCGAATGAAGTTCAGGCATATTTTTTCCTAAGAGCGGACTCTCATCTTCCTCCCGCAACATCTACGATGCTGCCTGTCGTGAACGAAGCCTCATCGGACAATAACCACAGAATGGCATTCGCAACTTCCTCTGCGGTTCCGCCTCGTTTCATAGGGATAAATTCTTTGACGCGTTCGACACGATTGGGCTCACCACCATTGGCATGTATGTCTGTGTATATGAAACCAGCACGGACTGCGTTTACCCTGATGCCTTCCGCCGCTACTTCTTTGGATAGCCCCAGTGTCAATGTGTCCAGTGCACCTTTGGACGCAGCATAGTCAACGTATTCCCCCGGGGCTCCGATGCGTGAGACGCCCGATGATACGTTTACAATAGCGCCTCCACTACCACCATACTTTTGAGACATTCTCCGAACAGCCTCGCGGGCACACAAGAATGGACCAAATACGTTTGTGGAGAAAATACGCTGGACCCTTTCCAGCGTCATCTCGTCCACTCGCATTTGCCGCTCGAGAACGCCGGCGTTGTTCACCAATGCATTCACGGGACCATAGGTCTGATCGCAGGTATCGAATAATCGAAGGACGTCTGACTCCAGCGAAACATCCGCCTGCACAGCGATCGCACGACCACCCGGTTTTTCAATACCTTCCACGACAGCGCTTGCAGCGTCTTTATTTCTAACATAATTCACACACACGGAATAACCGCGCTTTCCAGCGAGAAGCGCTGTCGCTGCGCCAATGCCGCGACTCGCCCCCGTAACAATGATTACTTTGTTCTCTTTCTGCACCATGCTTAATTTGTTTACTGCTCACAAATCGAGATCAGCGGAGTGTTCGTAGCCCTGGGCGATGGGCCAGCGGCGTCCGAATCCAAAGGCTTTTGTGGTGATTTTGAGTCCGATTGGTAATTGCTTGCGTTTGTACTCGTTGCGGTCCACTTTGCGAAGGATTTCACGGACAAGCTTGTCTTCGTATCCGGTTCGTTCCACGATCTGTTCCGCCGTCAGGTTGTCTTCGATGTACGCAACAAGGATCGGATCGAGCACTTCATAAGGGGGCAAAGAATCCGAATCCTTTTGGTTCGGCCGTAGCTCCGCGCTAGGGGGCTTACGAATCGTATTGACCGGAATGATTTCATGCTCTTCATTTAGATAGTTCGCCAACCGGTAAACCATCGTTTTCGGAACATCGGATATAACGGCAAGCCCGCCGCACGCGTCCCCATATAAAGTCGTATACCCAACGGCAAGCTCCGATTTGTTGCTGGTGGACAAAAGTAATTTTCCAAATTTATTCGAAAGCGCCATCAAAATATTTCCGCGAATTCTGGCCTGCAAATTTTCTTCCGTGATATCTTCCGGACAATCCTTGAATACTGCGCGCAGCTCTTCACGATACACATCAAACATTTTTTGAATCGGTAGGATCTCGTAACGGATGCCGAGGTTTTTTGCCAGTTGCACCGCATCGGTCACCGAGTGCTCCGAAGAATACTGGGAGGGCATCATCACACCGAGTACGTTTTCAGGACCAAGCGCTTCCACTGCCAGCACGCAAGTTACCGCAGAATCAATTCCGCCGCTCAAACCCAGCAACACATTTCGGAAACCACACTTCGCGACGTAATCCCGAACGCCCAGAACGAGCGCCCTTCGCGCATTCTCCATGTCACTGGAGCTGCTCGGTCGAAGAATCTTTTCACCCGCCTCACCCGCCCCCGCATCCAGATCAAAAACAAGCAGATCCTCTTCAAAGTCCTTGGCGCGCACGATCATCTCCCCTTCCGGAGAAAAAACAACAGAGCGTCCGTCAAAAATCAGCTCATCATTTCCACCAACCAGATTGACATAAACGACGTGCTTCTTGTATTTCAACGCTTCCCCGCGAATCAGATCCTGACGCTCCTCCCATTTTTCCAGGTGGTAAGGAGAGGATGAAATATTCACGATGAAGTCGGCATTTTTTTGGACCGCCATATGAACGGGATCGATGTGATAAAGCAAACGGGGAGCATAATCTTTGTCATTCCAGATGTCTTCACAAATCGTTACACCGATCCTCCTTCCGTCTAAAACGAGCGGTTCCCGGGCAGTGGCCGGCTCGAAATAACGTCCTTCATCAAAAACGTCGTACGTGGGCAGTAAAGATTTACGGTGAACCGAGATAATCTGACGGTTACGGATGACAGCCGCCGAGTTGAAAAATGGCTTTCCGGCCGGCTCCGGATTAATCTCCACAAATCCGACGATTGCTGTAATTCCTTCTACCTTATTAGCAAGGTTGTGAAGAACTTTGACGTTCTCTTCCACAAAACCGGCTTTTTCCAGCAGATCCTTGGGTGGATATCCTGTTAGAGCCATTTCGGGAAACACCACAAGGTCGGCGTTTTGCGCTTTCGCCTGATCTATGTAGGAAAGCATTTTTATCGCGTTGCGCTTGAGCGCCCCGACGGTGCTGTTGATCTGCCCGATACCAATTCTCATCGCTCTTCTTTATTGTAAACCAAACGTGTGATACAAGGGTTCAAAGTTAAACGTTAAAAGTTGAAGGTTAAAAGTTAAATGTTAAAGGTTAAGGAGATCGAATGAAATCATTGTCTTACCTGTTGATTGCAGTTTTGTTTGCAACATTGTGTTATGCGCAAGCTCAGACACAAACACAACATCATGAACAAAAACCGGAGGATCCTTTCCGTTTGCAGAAATTAGGCGAACCGATCTACGCGCTTTATGGACGTGGGGGAAATATTGGTTTCTACATCGGTCCGGACGCTGTGCTGGTT
>JBKKAT010000863.1:0-3891 GCA_046714535.1 Acidobacteriota bacterium
ACTTTACGGTTGTCCGCCGGACGCATTGGAAACATCAATCTGATTTAACTGAATATTCAGCATGGCGTCTTTTGATCCTGGTTTGAATTTCATTGTCTTTTCGAGAGTTTGATAACCGTCCATGGAGAAACGAACCTTATAAGTTCCGGGACGCACTGCCATGAACTTGAACCTGCCTTTTCCTCCGGAGGTTGTGCTAAGCGTTTTTTTACCTTCATCGCTCGTCACCTTTTCAGATTCAGAACCATCTACGCGGATAAGCACAACGTCGACGCCTTTCAGCGTCTTACCGTTCTCGTCTGTAATTTTCCCTTCGAAACCGCGAAAAGTCTTTTGACTCGATCCGCCTCCACCACCCATCGAAAAAGCTAGAGACACGCCTAAAAGCAGAATCACAATCGCAAGGAAACGCGACTTATTCATTTTTTTTCCTCCATCATAAACTTTGCAGGCTTTTCAATTTTTCCTGCACCGCCAAGATATTTCGGCATGCAGTGCATCGTCTACCCTTTTGGCGGGAGTGGTTTTCCTTCTGTTGTGAACGGTCAAGCGGCTTACGCTATTCCAAAACCGCGAGTATATAATTACGCTGAAATGGCTGAACGGAAAACAATTCGTGTGTGCGTCATCGATGATGAGCCGATCGCCTGCCGGAAAATCCAACGCTTATTGAAAGAAGATCCGGAAATCGAAATCGTTGGAGTATTCCATAACGGCGAGGATGCTTCTGATGCGATTCAAGACCTCCAGCCGGATCTGGTTTTTCTCGATATTCAAATGCCGGTGATGGATGGATTCGACCTTCTTGATTCGCTTGAACCGGAAAAGATCCCTCATGTCATCTTTGCCACAGCTTACGATCAATATGCAATTCAGGCTTTCGAAGTGCATGCGCTCGACTACCTGTTAAAACCTTTTGACCGAAAGCGATTTCAAGAAGCTTTGAAAAGGGGAAAATTGCAGATTCATCAAGAACGAGAATTAATTCACAGGAATCGGATGAAAGCATTTTTGAAAGAAATGAATAATCGTCCCTCGTACCTGGAGAGATTGGTGATCAAGGATAGCGGAAAAATTTTCTTCTTGAGGACAGAGGAAATCGATTGGATCGAGGCGCACGGAAGATACGAGTTAGTGCACGCCGGTCAGGAAAGCCATCTTGTGAGAGAGGGAATGAATAAGCTTGAATCAGAGCTCGATCCGAACAAATTTGTTCGAATTCATAGATCGACCATTGTAAACATCGACCGGATCGAACATCTACAACCGTTGTTCCATAGTGACTTTCGTGTGATCCTTCGGAATGGCACCGAACTTACGATCAGCCGCCGGTATCGAGACAAAATGGAGCGGCTTCTAGGCAAAACGTTATAACTTCGACGCTGCTTCTTAGTCCCTGCCCCTTTCGTGGTACATTATCCGCGTTGAGCAGTCGTGATCGGTGAAAACTGTTTCCCATTACCGCATTCTAAACAAGCTGGGTGGCGGTGGAATGGGGACCCGCGCTACTACGGCGTTTTTGACAAAAATGAACTTTGATTTGAGATATCAGATGTAAGATTTCAGATTGAAATGTAAGATGGAAAGATTGAGAGAGGCTCTATCCACAATCATCCATTTCAATCTGAAATCTAAAATCTGAAACTATGATCGGTGAAACCGTATCGCATTACCGCATTCTCGACAAAGTCGGAGGAGGCGGAATGGGAGTGGTTTACGAAGCCGAAGATACGCGACTAGGGCGTCACGTTGCGCTCAAGTTTTTGCCGCACCAATTCGGAAAGGACGCGGAAGCTCTGGAACGTTTTCAACGGGAAGCCCGCGCGGCCTCGGCGTTGAATCATTCCAACATCTGCGCCGTCTACGACATCGGAACGTTCGGCGATCAGCCATACATTGTCATGGAGCTTTTGAAAGGTCAGACGTTGCGTCGTGTTATTGGTGAGAAGCCAATGGAAATCGAGAAGGGGCTGGATCTCGCCGTGCAAATCGCAGATGCGTTGGACGCCGCACACGCGGAAGGAATCATTCATCGAGACATCAAACCGGCCAACATTTTTGTGACCGACAGGGGGCAGGCGAAATTACTCGATTTCGGTCTGGCGAAACAGACACCCGGCAGAAAAAAAGATTCGGGTCCGGATATGGATGAAGATCTAACAATGGCCGGGAAAACAGTTGGTACGATCGTTTACATGTCTCCGGAACAGGCGCGCGGCCTGAAAATGGATGCGCGAAGCGACCTGTTTTCATTCGGCGTTCTGCTCTACGAAATGATGACGGGCGTTCTGCCCTTTGAGAGAGGCACGAACGCAGAAACCTACGACGCGATCCTGAACAAGGATCCGGTTCCTCCGGCGGAAAGAAATCCGAAAGTGCCCGCGCGGCTGGAGCGGATTATTTCAAAGACTTTGAAAAAGGATTCGAAGCAACGTTATCAGAACGCATCCGAAATGCGGGACGAACTGAAGGAGTTACTTCGAGACACAACTTCCGGGAGAGCTTCGCCGGTTCAGGAAATGATCGCTCAGGCCTCACTCTCCGTTTCGCGCCACAAAGTTCTTGCTACCCTGATTTTCCTGTTTACGGTCGCTGCGGTTGCGGCAGGTCTCTGGTACCTTAGCGCCTCAGGAGCCAGGGAACCCGGGGAGTCCGGCATCCCGGCAATCGCCGTCCTTCCTTTTCGTAACCTCAGCAATGATCCGGCAAACGAATATTTTTCCGATGGATTGAGTGAAGAATTGCTGAACGTCCTCGCTCAGAATCGCGGTTTACGGGTCGCTGCGCGCAGCTCTTCTTTCCAATTTAAAGGAAAGAATGCGGAGCTGAAGGAAATCGGCAAACAGTTGAATGTTTCTACGATATTAGAAGGAAGCGTTCGGAAATCGGGAAACCGGGTACGGATCTCGGCAGAACTGGTCAGCGTTGCAGACGGCTTTCAACTCTGGTCCGAGACGTATGACCGGGAGCTGAACGATATCTTTGCCGTTCAGGATGATATTGCGCGTTCCGTAGGAGAAGCGCTCAAGGTCAAGCTTCTTGGAGAAAAAACGCCGCGTTTGAAATCGGCAAATGCCGAAGCATACAATGCCTATCTTCAGGGGCGTTATTTTACGGAACGGCGGGGCGAGGAAGATCTGAAGAAGGCAATCGATTACTACGAACAAGCGCTCAAGATCGATTCAGGTTATGCTCCCGCTCTGGTTGGACTTGCCGTGGCTCATTACCGGCAGGCGGGATGGGGCTATATGCCGCTGGACGAAGGCTATCGCAAAGCGCGCGAGGATGTCGAAAAAGCGTTGGGGCTGGATCCGAATTTTGCGGAAGCTCATGCGGCTCTGGGATGGATCAAGTCACACTATGATTGGGATTGGGCAGGCGCCGATGCCTCGTACAAACGGGCCATGGAGTTGGAACCGGGAAATGCAAACGTCGTTCGTCAGGCTGCCAGCCTGGCTGCTACACTCGGACGCTTCGAAGACGCAATCGCGCTGGATCGTCGCGCTGCAGAGCTCGATCCGCTGAGCGTTACCGTGCATTACTATTCGGGAAACCACGCTTACTATGCCGGAAAATTGAACGATGCGGAGGCAGCATTCAAAAAAGGGCTGGAGCTGAATCCGGAATATCCGGCAGCCCGAGCGACTCTCAGTGTCGTTTATATTTTGCAATCGAAGCCGGAGTTGGCACTTGCCGAGGTCAAGCGGGAGCCGGAGCCTTTCTGGCGTCTCTATGGGCTGGCGCTCGCGTATCATGCGGCCGGCAAAAAAACCGAAGCAGATTCGTCTTTAGCTGAGCTCATCGAAAAACATCAGGATGCAGGAGCCATACAAATAGCGGAAGTGCATTCTTATCGTGGCGAAATTGATCCGGCGTTTGAATGGCTTGAAC
>JBKKAT010000864.1:0-3299 GCA_046714535.1 Acidobacteriota bacterium
AGACGATTCAGATATCCTGGCCTAGCGGTAGAGTCCAGACTCTGCAAAACGTACAGGCCAACCAGACTCTTCGGGTGGAGGAAGAGTAGTTAGGGAGCATCGTTGCATTCAAGGCGGTTCCTCCCCCTTATGAAGGGGGAGGTCAGGAGGGGGTTGGAACGTTTTTTAACGCAACATCAGAAACGATAAACGGTCGAGATTACCATGTTCGTTGAGTTCTTGGTTGCATCGACTGCGAAATCAATTTGAAAATCGTAGAATGCAACACCACCTCCGATCGTGAGATGATTTTCACTCTCGACCTCAGAAAAGATTGTTCGAACAACGGTCGCGTCAAAAGGCAGAACCCCCGAAGTGTTTATCGCCACCAGGGCGTTGGAAGGTTTCCTATAGTAACCATTCCGTAAAGCGACCGGAAAATTTCCAAGCAATACATAGAACTCGGCACCAATGTGAAACTCATACTCATTATCTACTTCATAGCTAACGTCTTGATTCGTATAACGGGCAGTTACAAGGTTATAGCCTGACTCAAAACTATCCACAAGATCAGAATATTCAATCCTGACAATGTCCGCAGAAAGCGTGATGATTGTGTTCGGTTTTACGGCAACACCCACAGCGAAAGTATCAGGGATCTTCAGAACATTCGTCACCGATCCGGGCTTCATAGCAAAATCTCCGGCTTCTATCTCGGTCACTTCAAATTTTGCGTTCTTCTTATAGACTGCTCCCAGAAAAAGCCTGGGCACCGGTGAATAAATCGCGCCAAAATTATATGCAAGGCTGGTATTGCTGTCGTCAATTGTCGTGTTGAAAGTTTCAATTCTCTCTCCAAAGGAGAAGAAGAAATTCTGTACGCCTGTAGTCCATTCCAGATGGGATAGCCGCACAGAGCCTCCCAGCGAAACACGGCCGATCTTCTTAGCGGCGGAAAAATTCCAGTTAATCACGGATTGGTCAACGTTGCCGAGCGCGCCTGCATCAATCAGAATGACGTCACCACCGCCAGCCGGGACTTGAAAGTGAAATAATTCATTGATGGAACCTTGAATCCGGACAGCTTCCTGACGGGAAAATGCAAAAGTAATATCCCGGAAGGGATAAACCACGCTGAAAAAGGAGGGACGGTTCAGTGCATCCAGATCATTGAAGGATTCAATCCGAATCGCTTCCTGGGTTGTGCCTACGTTATTGATTTCGTTGAGCGCCTCTGAATCGTACGTAGTGCGTCTGAATTCGAGCGATACTTCCGGCGTTCTGAGAATGGTCAATCCGGCAGGGTTTGCTTCTGCAGCCGTTGCATCGTCCGCAAGCGCGACAAATGCATTTCCCATTCCCGTAGAACGAGCGCCCGGATTCACAAAAGAAAACTGAAAATTACGGAAGATTTCCTCATCTGTTATCGCATAGGAAGGTGAAGCCATTGAAATTAGACTGGAAAAACAGAGCAACTTCAAAATTGTGTATCGTTTCATAGCAGCCGCATTATAACAAATGTACCGATTTGTCGTTGACTGTATTTGGTTTCCTCAAACCTACCGCTGCGGCCGGCAGTTCTGCTTAGCAATTTCGCGGGTCAGAAGCATCGCAATTTTATTGTGTCCTGCTTTTGTGGGATGCGTGTTGCTGTTGAAGAATTTCGGATCGGTTTCGAGGATTTCGGTCGGATCTACGCAAATCGTATTCGTATTTGCTGCGACCTCGCGAACAGCATCATTGTATTGCTGCTGCCTCTTGTGGTGAACTTGCAATTCAGTTCTGCTTGCCTTTTTAGGATTGAAGGGTTGAGTCAAAAGAATCGGGATGATTCCATTCGATCGCGCCGTCTGAACCATCGCTTCCAAATTATTCTTGTAATCCTCCAATGGAACTCGAAGCAATTCAGAATCGGAATTGTCCTTTTCTTTATCCTGCTTGGACCCGAAAGAGCTTGCGGCATTCAAAGCAGCATACTGAAGGAGCTGAAGGATGCGCGAATCTGAGAATAGCGGGATGGCTCCGGAGTAGGCTTCCGGCTTGTAAAGATTTTTATCCGTTGTTGGAACTCCCTTTTCCCATGCTTCCCTCCCGCTTAAACTTGCAATTCGAATCGCGCCCCCATGATCATTCCAGTTGTAGCAGATCGTGATGATGTCCGGGCGAAGATCGATGATTTTGTTCTTTAACTGACGGTGTCCTTGAAAAGATGTGTATCCAAAAACGCCGGCGTTGATGGTTTCCACGCTTTTGCCGCAATTCTTTTCCAGCATGCTCTGAAGCTGAGAACAATACATCTCGCCATCACGAACTCCCCAGCCCATGGTTCCTGAATCTCCCATACAGACGATCCGCAGCGAATCTTTAGCTTTAACTTTTTGAAACATCGGCCCTCGGTATCCAAGCTGATTGAAATGGAAATCCACTCTTCCGTCGATGTGGCACAGGCCGCCGGGAACAGGAATCCAGCTCCAGGGGAGCGTTGGATCCTGTTGGACCCCATGAGAAGTCCAGCGTCTTTCCGAATGGATGGAATATCCTGGCTTGAAACTGAAACCGAAAAGGCGCAAGCCCCCCTCCATCAATGCGAAGAGGACAAGAATCGTGATTACGGAGAAACAGATCTTTTTGGCGAGCGAGAAAGTTTTTACCCGCTCTGCACTCATATTAGGCGCATTCAGTTGCCGCCCGAGTTACCGGTTACGTGCAGAAGTTGTTGTCACACTTTTTGTAAAAAAGGAATACCCTGTGTCCAATACGAGGCGGCCAACGAAATGGACAGGAATTTTTGATGCGAAACGTTCTATCGCCCAGGTCAGTCATCTCCGAGATAATACCAAAGAAACCCAGGTCAACGAAAGCGTCGCGCATATCACCGCACAGGTAAAAGGAGTTTGCACAGGTACCAGGATTATCCAGCTTGACGATTGCATTATTTCCGGGCTCTACGGCAATTACCGTTCCGTAGAGTAAGCCCCGGTTAGGACTTTTATTGGTGCAAACCGTTTCAGTGAATGCTTTTACTTCAACATCCTTTTTTCTGGAACTTGTTGTTCCATTATTGTCTTTGACGGTCAGTTTTACTTCATGCGTTCCGGCTGAAAGTTTCCTGGTAACGATTTTTCCAGTTGCTGTGCCCCCGTCGAACGTCCAGTTATACTCGGTGATTCTCCCATCATCGGTGCTGGAGGAGGCATCGAACACAAGGGTGTCGTTCTCATCTGGGTTGTTCGGTGATACGTTAAACGCCGCGATGGGGGTCTGGTTGCTCAATACAGTGAAGAGCGCTGGCGAAGTAACGGATCCACCCTGTGCAATGA
>JBKKAT010000865.1:0-8040 GCA_046714535.1 Acidobacteriota bacterium
GGAAAAGGCTCCCGCTACAACCTCTGCCAGCGCTGCAAGCAGAATCACATCTTTGTCGCTGATCGAACCTGTAACACCGCCAAGGAATCCCAGCGTCGTGACCAGACCATCGTTCGTTCCGAAAATCACTTCGCGAATGGCCCGCCCTTTGGGCGTATGCCATTCTTCGCCGTGATAATTTTTAACGGATGGTACGGCTGGCTGTTCCTTCATCTTGTAATGGCACTGGCTGTGACTTCCGCTCCTGATGAAGGAGGGGATTGAGGGGAGGTTGGATTGTATGGAAAGGATTCCAACCCTCCCTCTGTCTCTCCCTTCATAAGTGAGGGAAGTTGTCAGTAGGTCACTTATATCATCTCAGATTTTTGCATGGAAGCAACGACGCACTCCTGCTAATATATTAGAGGAATGGCACAAGTAGAGTCGGAGAACAAGGAAAAATTGAAGCCGTTCTGGCTTTATCCTCGATGGCTCGAGAATAGGCCTGCTTTGCATAACCGCACGCTACTCTTTCTGCTGGCGGCAGTTGTAGGACTGCTGGGCGGTCTGGGAGCAACGCTTTTTAAAGAATTGTCGACTTACGTGCAGCAGCTTTTTCTGGGTGGTTCCGGTGATCCCGTAGTAGGCGCTTTACATCTGCCGTGGTACCAAAAGCTTTTGTTGCCGTTTTCCGGTGGAGTTCTGGCCGGTCTTCTGCTCTATTTGTTGCCCAAGGAAGCGAAGGGACACGGTGTTTCCGAGATTATGGAGGCTGTAACCATTCGCCGTGGCATTTTGAATTTTCGCGCGGCCATTGTTCGTTCTGCTTCTTCTTTGATGAGTATCGGTTCCGGAGCATCGATCGGACGGGAAGGGCCGATCGTCCAGATTGCCGCCGCTATGGCTTCGAAAGCAGGGCAGTTCCTCCGCGTGAGCAAAGAGAATCAGAGCATTCTCGTCGGTTGCGGAGTCGCTGCTGGATTGGCGGCGGCTTATAACGTTCCGATTGCAGCGTCCTTCTTCGTAATGGAAATCATCATCGGTAATTTCGCAATCGACATCTTTGCGCCGCTCGTTATTTCCTCCGTTGTTTCAACTCTTGTTTATCGAAAGATGTTTGGAAATGATCCTGTCTTTGGCACTCCGCATTTCATGATGGTCTCGAATTGGGAGCTCATTGCGTACATTTTGCTGGGTGTTTGTTCCGGAATTGTCGCGGCATTTTTTCGTAGAACACTCTCCTATTCTGAAAAGCAGTTCAATCGGCTTCCGGGTCCGATTCAATGGAAACTCGGTGTGGGTGGGTTGCTGGTGGGCGCCATTGGTATTTTTTGGCCGGAGGTATGGGGAAATGGATTCACATCCATCAACAGTATTTTGAAAAACGAGATGCCCATCGGTTTAATCGCAATTCTGTTCTTCATGAAATTGTTTGCGACTTCTATTAGCGTTGGTTCCGGAGCATCCGGTGGCGTATTCACACCGACTCAGTTCATTGGAGCCACGCTGGGCGGCCTTCTGGGCTATGTTGCGTATCTACTGTTTCCCAACCATGTTGCCGAACCAAGTGCTTACGCCCTTGTTGGTATGGGATGTTTGATGGCGGGAACCACCTACGCTCCGATCATGGCGATCATGATGATCTTTGAAACAACATTGAACTACGAAATCATTCTACCGCTCATGCTTTCCTGCATCTTAAGCAGCACGATTGCAAAACAATTCAACCGTGATTCCATTTACGCGGAGAAACTTCGCATGAAGGGAATTAGTTACGATGCAAGTCTGGAAGAGTCTGCCATGCGCATGGTTCGCGTTTCCGATCTCATGCGTACGGACGTGCCTGTTGTACCGGCAAACAAAAGGTTTAAAGATGTGATTCATGAAGTTCTCAAGTCCCGAAGCAATGTGATTTACGTGGTTGAGGATACCGGAAAGCTGATTGGCTCGATTGATATCCATGATTTGAAGGAGTTTCTGACTGAAGAGAGTTTGTATTCTCTCGTTTTCGCCCGAGATCTTGCAGTCGAAGTAGGCACAGCCACACCCGAACAATCCCTGGCGGAGGTGATGGATGCCATGTATCTCACGGATTCTGATCAGCTTCCCGTGGTGGAAAACTTCGCCAACAAAAAATTTTTAGGTGTCATTACACGACGGGATGTCATCGGCGCTTACAGCCGCGAAGTCCTGAAGAAAAAAATGTTAATGGCAAAATTTGTGACGCGCGAAAAGGAAACCGAGGGTATTGACTATGTGGAGATGCCCACGGGTTACCGGATCGGGAAAGTTGTCTTAAAGCCCGAACTCGAAGAACAGACGCTTCGCGAAACTGATTTCCGAACAAAATATGGTCTTCAGGTCCTGGAGGTTCTCCGAAATTCAGGAGACGGCAAACAGGTGAGATATATTGCAGAACCCGGCTTGAAACTCAAAAAGGGAGATGCTCTTATCGTTATCGGAAGTGATGAGGACATGAATCGTTATCGCGAATGAATTCGCTACTCCAAACGTTTATACTTATTGTTTATGGCAAAGCAAAAGAAGAAAGCAGAGGCAGAAAAAAGCATACAGAAAGTCCCTGTCCAACCAAAACCGGTTCGTAAGGTTACGCTTGAAATCAACACAAACAAAATTGAAGAAAGTATCAAGCAGACTGTGGAGCGTGTTCAGTACTGGTACAAGCAGGGAATCATCAATAAAGTACGTCTGAAATATAAGGGCAAGGCCATTTTGCCCGATATCCCCCTCTCTTATTTCATGCTGGTTCAGATGGCCACTTTCTTTCTGACCGGCGTTGTGCGCGCGCTTGCCATGAATCTTGGCGCAAAAGTCTTCTTCGAAGTGGAAATGATCAATGACGCGGAAGAGCTTCTCAAAAAGGCGCGTGACCTTTATCTGGACGGTGAACTGGATGAAGCGGTGCGATTGCTGGAAGAGGTCATCCAACTTGATGATCGGTATTCCGAAGCATTTCTATATCTGGGAATCATTAACAAGATTAGAGGCGATCGAAGCGCTGCCTCCAGACACTTTCTTCAGGCGCAGAAACTGGATCCGCACGGAAAAGCCGGCAGGGAAGCTGCAAAAAATCTGAAGAAGATGCTGCCGGAAAGCACGTAGGGGCAGGTCTTGTGCCTGCCCTCAAAGGGCGACCACAAGGGTAGTCCTACCAAATGAAAATCCAGGAAGTCCGAACGCTTGACGTCCCCCAGCTGAAACCTTACCTGACGCTCAGACGACCACACGAACACATTCACCAGGGAATTTTTGTAGCTGAGGGGGAAAGAGTTGTCCGGCGTTTGCTGCGATCGGGTCTCAACGTTGTGTCGTTGTTGCTAACGCGTAACTGGTTGGAGCAGTTGGCAGGAAAATATTCACTCGATGGGATTGATATCTTCATTGGTGACAAGGAACTTTTGGAGTCCATTGTTGGATATTCACTTCACCAGGGAATCATGGGAGTCGCGCGAGTCCCGGAGGAGCCTGACCTTCACGAATTGCTGCAGCGTTTGCCCCATCCGTTCTTACTCCTTGCGCTGGATGGAATTGTCAGCGCGGAAAATGTCGGTGTTATTGTGCGAAATGGTGGAGCCTTCGGTGCCGATGCTATTTTGGCCGACCGGACTTCGAGTAGTCCATACTTACGGCGGGCCGTCAGAAATTCAATGGGCGCGGTATTCCGGCTTCCAGTACTGCACGTCAATCTGGCCCAGACGCTTCCAAAATTGGGATGCAAAGTCATTGCAGCCACTCCCAACGCGGATCTGACATTGCAAAAGGCCGACTTAACTGGCGATTTGTGTTTTGTTCTGGGCAATGAAGGTTCCGGGGTTTCCGCAGAAGTCTTAGAGAAATGTGACCTTCGGGTCGCCATTCCCATGCTCAATGAAACCGATTCTTTGAATGTTGCAAGCGCCTCCGCGGTATTCTTGTATGAAGTCAGGCGAAGAAGAACTGCGCGATAAGTAGGGGAATCACTAGTCGATCTCCGAAACCAACATGTTATAATGTCGCCTTTAATCAAGGAGACAAAGCATTCATCCATGACTGACAACATCGACATAAGAATTAGCGAAGGCTCCCCTGTAGAAGAATTTTGTGACGCATTGGTGCTCTTTGTTCCGGAAAAGGGTCATCCACTAGAATCCTTTCGCGCGGTAGACCGAAAGCTCAAAAACAAGCTTTCGAATCTTCTCAAAGAAGAACACTTTCAACCCAGACCGGGAGAAAGCCTTGTCTATCACACAAATGGAGCGATGAATGCTCAGCGCATCATCGTAACTGGAATGGGAAGCGCTGAAAAGTGGAGCGAGGAAATATTCCGACGCGCATCGGCGGCGGCTACGCTCGCGGCACGAAATGCGGCATGCGCAAACGTTTGCTACACGGTTCCTGAAGAAACCAAAGCCAACCAGGAAAGACTAGTCCAGGCTCTGGTGGAAGGAGCTCTCCTTTCCACTTATCGTTTTCTCAAATTCAAGACGAAAGAAGAAGAGATTCAGCCTCAGAAAAAAATCCAGAGCATTACGCTTCTAACCGAATCCACTTCGGCCGCAAAAAATGCCTTGCAGAAAGCCCGGCTGTATGCAGAAGCAACCATTTTTGCGAGAGATCTTGTGAATGAGCCGGCAAACAATTTGAACCCGGAAGTTCTGGCACAAATTGCGCGTAAAGTTGCGGAGGAAAGCGGTCTTGATTACCGGGTTTATGAAGCGGCTGAGCTCAAAAAAATGGGGGCGGGCGCGATTCTTGGTGTTGGTTCCGGATCAAAGATTCCCCCACGCTTGATTGTACTCACCTACAACAGCGGCAAGAAAAAAGCAAAGAAGACAGCGCTGGTTGGGAAAGGGATCACGTTCGATAGCGGTGGATTGTCGCTGAAGCCTTCCAAATCGATGGAAACGATGAAATGCGATATGGCTGGTTCGGCTGCAGTGTTATGTGCGATGCGATCGATGAAGGAGATTGCGCCTGACCAGGACGTCATTGGAATTCTTTGCGCTGCCGAAAACATGCCGAGCGGCTCTGCGATCCGGCCCGGGGATGTCTTGCGAGCCATGAATGGAAAGTCGATTGAAATTATTAATACGGATGCGGAAGGGCGGCTCGTCCTGGCGGATGGTATTTCGGTGGCTGTCAAAGAAGGAGCAACAGAGATCATCGATCTTGCAACTCTTACCGGCGCTTGCGTGGTTGGACTGGGTCCTTATGTTGCCGGCATCATGGGGAATGATCAAAATCTAATGAATCGATTGATCGAAGCAGGCAAAAGAACCGGCGAAAACTTCTGGCAACTCCCGATCCTCGATGAGTATGATTACATGGTGAAAAGTGATATCGCGGACATCAAGAATCTCGCTCCGAATAGCGAAGCCGGTGCGATTCAAGGCGCGCTATTTCTGCGTGAGTTCATCGGCGAGGCAAAATGGGCACACCTCGATATTGCGGGGCCTGCCTGGTACGATAAAGACTTTTTCTATATTCCGAAATGCGGATCCGGTTTCGGCGTTCGCACTTTGTTGGAATATTTCTCAACTAAATAATTTTGAAACCGCAGATAAACACACAAAAATAATCTGTGTTTATCTGTGGTTTCATTAGAATATGTATACAATCACTCTGATTCCAGGTGACGGCATTGGGCCGGAAATCACCGAAGTCGTTCAGAAAATTTTAGAAGCGGCAAAAGTTCCGATTCAATGGGAAGTTTATGAAGCAGGTCAGCGAGCGCTTGTAAAATTTGGAGATGTTCTTCCCGGAGAAGTTCTGGATTCCATCATTCGGAACAAAGTCGCCTTGAAAGGGCCTCTATCCACACCGATCGGGGAAGGTTTTGCCAGTATCAATGTCACTCTTCGGCGCACATTGAATCTTTATGCAAACGTACGTCCCATCCGGAACATTCCTGGAGTGGACGCGAGATATTCGGATGTGGATCTCATCGTTGTTCGTGAAAATACAGAAAGCCTTTATTCGGGAATTGAACACGTTGTGGTCCCCGGTGTTGTTGAAAGTCTGAAAATTATCACGGAAACTGCTTCCACACGAATCGCGCGATATGCATTCGAACTCGCTCGCCGGCAAGGCCGCAAGAAGATTACCGGTGTGCACAAAGCGAACATTATGAAACTTTCTGACGGGTTATTTCTCGATTGCATTCGGAAAGTTCGAAGAGAATACCCCGAAATCGAATACAACGAGTTGATCGTAGATAACACCGCGATGCAGCTTGTTTTGAATCCGCATCAGTTCGATATCCTTTTGACCGAAAATCTGTATGGCGACATCATTTCCGATCTGGCTGCCGGTTTGATTGGCGGACTAGGCCTGGCTCCGAGTGGAAACATCGGCCAGCAGGCAGCGCTCTTCGAAGCTGTGCATGGGAGCGCTCCGGATATTGCAGGGAAAAATATTGCGAATCCAACTGCGCTCTTGTTGTCCTCGTTGCTGATGTTGCAGCACATAGGGGAAGTGGCAGCCGCAGAAAAGATCTTTAAAGCATTAGTAATAGTTTTATCGAAACGGGAAATACGGACGCCCGATCTGGGGGGAACAGCAACCACTCAAACTTTTGGACAGGCCGTAATCGAAGCGCTGGGGTAACAGTATGTACGAAGATTACGAAAAGGTATTGCTTCGTTTCATTGAGGACCCTGATCAAAACCGCGTGGAAGGTTATGAACGGAATGGGGGTTACAAAGCCTGGCGGAAAGTAATCCATGAAATGACGCCCGAAGAGGTGATGGAGGAAGTAAAAAAGTCCGGATTACGAGGGAGAGGCGGCGCCGGTTTTCCGACCGGGCAGAAATGGAGTTTTGTTCCCAAAAATACAGGCAAGCCGACTTATCTTTGCTGCAATGCCGATGAGAGCGAGCCGGGCACTTTTAAGGACCGTCTTCTAATCGAAAAAGATCCGCACCAGGTGGTCGAAGGTATTTGCATTGCTGCCTATGCGCTGCGCTGCGAGCAAGCGTTTATCTACGTTCGTGGAGAATTTTCTTACGGCGCAACATTGCTGGACATTTGCATACGCCAGGCGCGAGCCAAGAAATATCTGGGCACAAATCTTTTCGGAAAGGGTGTGAACCTGCAAATGACGATGTTTCGAGGCGCCGGAGCTTATATTTGCGGTGAAGAGACGGCGTTGATGGAATCATTGGAAGGAAAACGGGGCAATCCACGATTGAAACCCCCCTTTCCCGCAACCGTAGGATTGTACGGTTGTCCCACTGTTATTAATAATGTAGAAACGCTGGCAAACTTGCCCCATATCATTCAGCGAGGGGCGGACTGGTTCGCAGCGATCGGGCCGAAAAACAATTACGGTCCCAAGTTGTTTGCGATCAGCGGGCACGTGAATCGTCCGGGCGTTTATGAATATCCAATGGGTATGCCGCTGAACGAGATGCTGGAGAAAGCCGGCGGTATGAAAGAGGGACGCAAACTGAAAGGGGTCATTCCCGGGGGGTCATCTGTTCCCGTTTTGCCTTCTTCGATGATGGATACGCCGATGGATTTCGATTCACTTGTGAAGGCCGGAAGCATGCTGGGTTCTGCCGGAATCATAGTGATGGACGAATCGGTTTGCATGGTTCGAATGGCGATGATCACAGCGCGCTTTTACGCGCACGAAACTTGTGGTCAGTGTTCGCAATGCCGGGAAGGTACGCACTGGTTGTACCAGATTCTGCATCGAATCGAAGAAGGGGAAGGTAAAATGCGTGATCTGGACGTTCTCCTGGATGTTTGCGAAAACATGAAGGGACGCACAATCTGTGTGCTTTCTGATGCCGCTGCGATGCCGACCGAAGGATTTATCAAACATTTTCGCGCCGAGTTTGAGCAGCACATCACCGAAAAAGCCTGCCCGTTTAAGCTGACCGAGACAAGGGCGCGCCGGCTTCAGCCGGCATAATGGGACCGCCGGCTTTAGCCGGACATCTGAGTTCCTCCGTCAAGTAATTTAATGTTTTTTTCCACCGCGATTTCAATGTTTTTGCATAGTGACCCCTGATTTCAATTTTTCTATGATCTGCGCTGCGCTTTCGAATTCTGGAT
>JBKKAT010000866.1:0-4470 GCA_046714535.1 Acidobacteriota bacterium
GCAAAAGCTTTATCGACGTCTTTTGCCAGCTCCGATTGGAACCCGATTGCTTCTAGAGTTTTTTGAAGGGAAGAGCCAAAGTTCCGGTCATGCTCCACAATCAAGACATGGCCGCCCCCTTTCCCCATTTTGTATCCTTTGGCTTCGCGCTGTTACTTATTATTACACTCTTTTAAATACCTTCAAAACCGGGAGCCATCTTTCTCCTCGATCGCTTCTATTCAGACCTCTGGCATGAACTTTGACATACGTAGTAGCAGCAGAAATTTATGGAGGCAAAGAAAATGAAAAAGTTTTTTCTAGTTCTAAGTTTTGTTTTGATCTCAACCGCGGCTTTTGCTGCAATCCAGGTGAAACTCACCGTTGTCAAAGACCCGGCAGATCAGAATTCTCTAAACAAAATCAGCGTGTTTGGACCGTCAGGACAAATTCTGGTTTGCAGCGAACCGAGCTGTACCGTGAATGTTACCGCGGGAACGAAGTTGACGCTCACGGCAAATGGAAGTCTTCCCAACACCGGGTTCTTCCGATGGAAAAGCGCTTCAGGGTCAGCAGCAAGTTGTGCGCTTTCGTCAAACAATCAATGCAGCTTTACGATCACCCAGCCATCACAGGCTGAAGCCACATTCAAACGCGTGCGCGGTCTTAAAGTGCAGCTTGGAGAAGGAGATGGAAAAATCGTTGTAAAACGGCAAAATCAAGTCCTGTTCGAATGCACCAATAGAGCTCCTCTCGCTTGCAGCACCGGTGTGTTGGAGGGAGAACGATTCAGAATCGAAGCGATCGCCCTCAACCTCTCACAGTTCCAGAAATTCACGCAGCAAACCGGCAATATGACGGCCTGTACGGGACAAGGCGCAACTTTCTTCTGTGAATTTTCCATCACGCAGGATTCTTCGCTGGTGGCAAATTTCATCCCCATCCCATAGCGACCCGCGTTCGTCTTTCTAACATCGGATTGGCTGAGGAATTCCGTTCCTCAGCCAGTCCACTCATTCGATGAAATAACGCCAGTGTCTCGCCCGCGGAACTGGCTGAAAGCCGGTTGGACATGCACGGACGGGACATCTGCGCTACAATTTCAGGCAGGAAGTTGCGGCTGGCAGCGCTCAAAAACCCTGTCCACCATTTCCATTTCAGCCGGTTGCTATACTATAAACATTCCAAAGCGAGAAGTAGACCGTTCAAACTCATGAATGAGAAGCTGTCCGTCCTGATTCCAACTTTGAATGAGGAAAAAAATATTTCTGCCTGCATCGATTCAGTCCGCGAAATCGCGGATGAAATTCTGGTTCTGGATAATTTCAGTACGGATAAGACCGTCGAGATTTCGCGCGCGGCCGGGGCAACGGTTCATCAGCGAAAATTTGATCATTTCCCTGCCAATAAGAATGCGGGAATCGAATTGTTGCAAAACGACTGGATCCTGATTCTGGATGCCGATGAGAGATTAACGCCGGTTCTCCGGGAGGAGATCCGCGGTACGATCTTGAACCCGCAGGCGGAAGCTTATGCCATCTTGCGAGACACATTCTTTTGCGGCCGGATGGTGCGTTGTTGGAGCGGTAAGGTGGTTGTGCGCCTTTTTCGTAAAGGAAAAGCACACTACGATCCCGAAAGATTTGTGCATGAACATCTGATCGTGAAGGGGCGAACCGGCACACTTCGCAACCCCATGGAGCACTATACGTTCCGCTCTCATGAGCAATTCCTACCAAAAGTCGAACTGTACGCGAAGCTCGGAGCGCTCGAAGCATTTCAGCGCGGCAAACGGGCTTCTTGGATGGTCATGATTTTTTCTCCTCCGCTTCGTTTTTTCAAAGACTATGTCCTTCGTGCGGGATTCCTGGACGGAATTCCAGGTCTCTGCATTGCCTGGCTGGCGGCTTATTCCATGTTCTTGAAACAGGCAAAACTCTGGGAGTTGGAAAATTCAAAAACCGGGGAGTGACCAGAGTTAATGTCAAAAGTGCTATTCGAAATGGAAAGACTCCGGTACAGAAACAGCGGGCTTGCACAATTCTGTCTTCATTTAGGGAGACACCTCTTACGACACAAGAATCATCACGAGTTCTCATTTTACGTTCCGCCTTCTGACGATGGAATCTTTGGTCGCGAGAACAAGTATATTCACTCTTCAAGACTGCATAAAATTACCGGCGTGAACGCGCAAGGTATGGATATTTTTCATTCGCTGCATCAGGCCTCGAGTTATGAACCACGACACTTCACCGGAAAATACATTCTCACAGTTCACGATCTTAATTACACGGAAAAATATGAAGGTCTCCTGCTGAAGAAGAAGTTGAGAATGGTGCAGTCCAAAATCGACCGCGCTCATTTCGTTGTAACGGACTCGCATTTCGTCCTCAGGCAGGTGAATCAATATTTAGAAATGAAATGTCCGGCAACTGTGATCCATCTCAGGAACACAATTGATCGGAGCATCCCTGCCACCAGGCCTTCCTGGCTTCCGGAGGGTCCGTTTCTTTTCTCTCTCGGTATTATTTCCAGCACAAAAAATGTTTCAGCACTTTTGCCTTTTCTGCAGAAACTCAAGGATTTTCATCTGGTCGTAGCGGGCGACAAAAAGAGCGAGTACGCAAAAGCCATGGAGCAGAAAATCATATCGGATGGGCTTTCTTCGCGTGTATTCATGCCCGGTCCGGTCAGCGACAGGGAAAAATTATGGCTCTATGAGAATTGCGACGCGTTCTTATTTCCCTCGATCGCAGAAGGATTCGGGTTACCGTTGGTGGAAGTCATGAGTTTGGGGAAACCGGTCTTTGCTTATTATGGATCCTCGCTTCCTGAAATAGGCGGTGACGTGGCTTATTACTGGCAAGACTTTGACCCACAAACCATGGCGGATGTGTTTGTGAAAGGAATGCATGATTTTTCTGTGGATCCCGGCAAACCAAATCTGCTCAAGGAAAGAGCCGCCCTGTTTAACTGGGATCAATCAGCGCGAGAGTACGTTTCACTTTACAACTCGGTGTAGCCGATCGGGAATCCGTTCGCGGTTTTATTATGAAGCTCAAAGAATTCTTTTTCCTCCTGGGAATGCAGCCAAAACCGAAAATCTACGGTCACGTAATCAATACTTTTGAGCTTCCTGAATACGGCACCGTGGATTACGCCCAATGGTTACACCCGTACGAAACGAAAAAAAATCTTTCGCTGGATGTCATCCATCAAATCAGCAGATTCCTCTCTCCTGGTGACACGGCCATTGATATTGGCGCTCACAGCGGCGATAGCACCATCGAAATGGCTTTAGCCGTTGGTAATTCCGGATGCGTTCTTGCACTGGAGCCAAATCCGTACGTATTCCCGATCTTAAAGAAAAACTCGGAACTGAATCCTTGCAAAACAAACATCATTCCTTTGATGTTTGCCGCCACAGAAGAAGACGGACAGTACGAATTCCAATATTCAGATTCCGGGTTTTGTAATGGCGGATTGTTTCCAGGAATCAGCAAGTGGAAGCGCGGACATGCATTTAAGCTGAAGGTGGAGGGCAAAAACCTTGAACCCTTTTTATCAAATCATTACCCGGATGAGGTGAAAAGACTGCGTTACATCAAAGTGGATACTGAAGGAAATGACCTTGAAGTGCTCCAGAGCATTTCCGGTCTTATCAGAGAACTGAAACCGTACATTAAAGCCGAGGTGTTCAAACTAACGACCCTGGAACGGCGACGCAATCTTCTGCAATTTCTTAAGGATCATGAATATCGTGTCCATCATATTGAAAGCGACTCAAATTATCTCGGTGATTTGGTGACTGATGAAAATCTGATGAAATGGCTTCATTATGATATCTTTTGCGTCCCCCGGCCCCGGGTGGTAGAAAGTTAAAAATCGAGCGAATATAATATCTGGTTTTCAGACCATGCGCAGGTTTCTGACCCTTTTCTTTCTCGTCGCAACGAGTTTAGTACACGCCCAATCCGCTGATCCGCTGCATGTTGATGCCGCATTTGACGCAACCGTAGCGAAGGCAAATGAGCTTTTCCTCAATGCGGATTTTGATGCTGGAATAGCCGTAATCCAGCAACTGGAAAAGAAGCGTCCGAACAGTCCGGCTGTGTCGTATTTTCTTGCCAACGGATACTGGTGGAAAATCTTTCGCGCTCACATCTATGAACAAGTGGCGAAAGAGACACCGTACGATAAATTATTTGACCGGTATCTGTCGCAAACCATCGAGCAGTCGGAACGGATGTTGAAACGAAATCGATCGGATGTTACCGCCCTCTTTTATCTTGGGAATGCTTACTCGTTGAGATCCCGCGTGAAGGTGTTGAACGGGAGTTATTTTTCTGCAGGCCGGGATGCCTCCAAGGGAAAGAAACATCTGGAACGGGTACTGGAACTCCAGCCCAAACAATATGACGCCTACTACAACGTCGGTGTTTACAATTATCTTGCGGGGGCCCTGCCCGGTTACGCGAAAGTATTAAAGAC
>JBKKAT010000867.1:0-4088 GCA_046714535.1 Acidobacteriota bacterium
CCTCCATCATGAGGGATACACCTGGCCCGGTGAGCGATTTGAAGGCGGGCACGCCGGAACATTTGGAACGAATCATCCGGCGTTGCTTGATGAAAGATCCCAGAGAGCGCTATCAGACTGCGCGCGATGTGTACAACGAATTGCGCGACTTGAATGCAACCAGCGGACCATCTACACGACCGGCGTCCGGTTCAACGTCCGGAGAAATGTGGATTGCAGTGCTTCCCTTCCAGCATCCGGCCGCAGATTCGGAGATGGAAAGTTTTGCCGGCGGCCTCGCTGAAGATGTTAGCGCGGCGTTGTCCCAATTCTTCTATCTGTCCGTGATTGCACAGAATTCCACGATGCGGCTGAAAGGTCAATCGTACGATGTCCGCACCGCAAGCACACAACTGGGTGCGCGATACGTCGTTCAGGGAGGAATCCGCAAATCCGGAACGTTGATCCGGGTGAACGTTCAGCTGATGGATGCTCACACCGGCACAAATTTATGGGCCGAGACTTATAACCGTGATCTGATAAGCTCCGATATTTTTTCCATTCAGGATGAAATCACGGATCGAGTCGCTGCAACGCTGGGCGATAATTTTGGAGTGCTCGTCCGTTCGATGATTGCAAGTCTGGAAGACAAGCCGGAGGATCAATTAACGGCAAATGAATTTATATTTCGTTTCTTTGGTTACTGGGCAAAGCTCACACCGGAAGAGCATGCAAAAATCCGAACAACTCTGGAAAAGGCGGTCCAAAAAATACCTCGAAATGCAGAGCTCTGGGCTTGCTTGTCGATTGTTTACGCAAATGAATATTACCTCCGACTCAACGAACTTCCCAATTCGCTCGATCGATGCCTGATGGCGGCTCAACGGGCAGTGGAACTCAACCGGGCCAGCCAGATCGGACACGAAGCTCTTGCCTGGGCCCATTTCCTGCGGCGCGATCTGGCAGCACTTCCCGCAGCGATCGATCGCGCGATATCTTTGAATCCACGCAATAGCAATACGCTTGCGACGCTGGGAGGAGTGCTGGTGCATACGCGTGAGTTTGAGCGAGGAGCAAACTTAACACACCGCGCAATGGAACTGAATCCGCATCATGCCGGCTGGTTTTATTTCCCTTTGATCTGGGATCATTGCAGCAGAGGCGAATACGAACAGATGCTCGAACGGGCAAAACGCATCAACATGCCCGGTGTCTGGTGGGTGCCACTCGTGATTGCATCGGCTTGCGGACATCTCGGCCGTAAGCCAGAAGCCGCAGCCGCTGTGAACGAGCTGCTTGCGATCGATCCGCAGTTTGCTGCCCATGCGCGTGATTCTATGGGACCGTTGCTCTCGGCCTCAGGTTTGATTGACTCTCTAATCGAAGGTCTTCAGAAAGCCGGCTTGCAAATATCCGATGAAGGCTCACAAGGAGAGGGCATCACGCCACCCGCATTACACGATGTGAATCCAATCAGCGGATCATCCACACGGCCAGCGTCCAGTGAAATGTGGATTGCAGTCCTTCCCTTCCAGCATCCACCCGCAGATCCGGAGCTAGAAAGTTTTGCAGATGGCCTGGGTCAAGATATTACCTCGGCATTGTCTCAATTCTCCTATCTTTCCGTCATTGCACAGGATTCCATTCAGCGCGGAGCACGCTACATCATTCAAGGAGGAATCCGCAAATCCGGAACTTTGATCCGCGTGAACATTCAATTGATCGATACCGGGACGGGGACCAATCTCTGGGCCGAAACCTTCAACCGTGATTTGAAAAGCTCCGACATCTTTACAATTCAGGATGAAATCACAGATCGCGTGGCCGCAACACTGGCAGATAACTCGGGAGTGCTCGTTCGATCGATGGTCGCCAGTTTAGAAGACAAGCCGGATGATCAATTGTCGGCGAATGAATTTGTATTTCGCTTCTTTGGCTACTGGACGAAACTCACGCCGGAAGAACATGCAAAAATTCGGACAACCCTGGAGCGCGCGGTCGAAAGAATCCCGCGAAATGCAGATATCCGGGCTTGTTTATCACTTGTTTATTATCATGAGTTTGCTTTCGGGTTTAACGAACTTCCCCATTCACTGGATCGCTGCCTGATGGCTGCCCAGCGCGCGGTGGAATTAAATCGAGCCAGTCCGCTGGCTTATGAAGCGCTCACCTGGGCGCAATTTTTCCGTCGCGATGTGGGGCCACTTCCGGCAACAGTTGAGCGAGCCATCTCTTTGAATCCACGAAACAGTCACATGCTTGCCGTTGCCGGTCTCGTTCTGGTTCATACACGCAACTTTGATCGTGGCGCAACCGTCGCGCGGCGGGCAATGCAACTGAATCCACATCATGCCGGTTGGTTTCATTTCTCTTTGATCTGGGATCATTACAGCAGGGGTGAATACGAGCTAACTTTAGAACAGGCCAAACGCGTCAACATGCCCGGCTTCTTCTGGCCGCCTCTGGTCATTGCATCGGTCTGCGGAGAACTCGGCCGCAAAGCGGAAGCCGCCTCGGCTGTGAACGAGCTGCTTGCGATCGATCCTGAGTTTGCTGTCCATGCGCGCCGCTATATCGAACCCTGGCATTATGCCAGTGGCTTCCTGGAACCATTGCTGGAAGGACTCCGCAAAGCAGGACTGGAAATTCCGGAATCATAAATATCGTTGCAAATCCTTTTGCGTAAGGCTGCGGAATCAATCGCCTGATTGAAGGACTCTTTCAATCCGGCGGTCCGGCACAAGCCAGATCAATGCAACTCCCACATACAGCGCCTGAGAAATCCACGTGGACCAGAACGCCGCTGCAATAGCGACAGAATAAAGGCAAGGAGACAATTTCCCCTTCCAATCCTTTCCAATCGCCTTCTTCAAAATGGAGCTCTCTCCTTCTGCCGCAATGATCCTCTGCTGCAAAACATAGTACGCAATTGCAGCCATCAACAGGACAAATCCGTATAACGCCGAAGGCGCCGCAGCAAAATGATTCTCCCCCATCCACCCCGTTATGAAAGGAATCAGCGAGAGCCAGAACAACAAATGCAAATTCGACCACAGCACAGGCCCCGTCACTTTTCGAATTGTGTGTAGCATGTGATGATGATTGTTCCAGTAAATGCCCAGATAGATAAAACTCAGAACATAGCTCAGAAATACGGGGATCAGAGGCACAAGCGCCTCGATCTGGTCTTCATGAGGAACTTTCAGCTCCAGGACCATGATCGTGATTAGGATCGCAATCACCCCATCACTGAACGCTTCCAGCCTGTTCTTGCCCATGACCCACATTATAAATGAGACGGCAGATGTCGCGAGCTCGCCTTTCAGGCGCTGATAAACCGGATCGAAAGAGAGACCGGATGCCTCACTCGTCCTTTTCAGGAATGGAGCGGATCAACACATATTGACTGAGGATGCGATGCAGATGAAGAACGAACGCCGCGTAACCGCTCCAATTCTTGATCCATGGTTGAGCCGCATCAAAAAGTTCCTGGATCACAGGGGAGCTGTTCTTTTTTGCTAATTGTTGAATCGCATTACTGATTGCCGGATCCATCTTCTGTTTGGGATTGTCATAAAGAGACTCGTCCTGATTGATTGCAATCGCTTCGAGTTCATCCACCAATCGTTTCAGTTGATCGGGATCGGCGTTCTCTTCGCGCAGACGATACGCCATTCCAAGCGAGTGAAGGCCGTTGATGCCTTCGAAAGTCTCTCCTTGTTCATCGTGAAAGCCGTTTTTCAGATAGTCCCCGGCGCGCGTTTCAAGCATTTCTGAAAGATTCATTGCGGTACCTTCTATTTTATAAGTTCTAAAGCGTTAGACACGGCGCGTTCGAGCCGCGGCCGGATGCCTTCCTGATACTGCGGACTCCCAAAGGGCAGCTTCGAAATTGTTTCCGACAATTGTCTCAAACTCTTTTTTCTTTCTTCCGCAGGACCGTTCCCCCTAGCGATCTGATTCGCCTCATCTGCGTACATCGATTCGAGCATGTCGTACAGGCAGCAGAAATAAAGATCTTGCTCGTTCCAGGAATGTGGAGTTTCCTGGTCTGCCGATTCCCTAAGAACTCGCGCGTGTAGCTGGAACAGTTTCCGGAGCCTTTGAGC
>JBKKAT010000868.1:0-6187 GCA_046714535.1 Acidobacteriota bacterium
GGGTGAGCAATATACCCGAAAGAATCTTGATTTTCTATCTTTGCAAAATGATATTGCCCGCGAAATCGCGCGCGCTCTGGATCTGCAACTAAGCGGGGATCAAGAGAAACTGTTGAACAAAACCCAGACAGCGAACCAGAATGCCTATCGTTCCTATCTTCTTGGACGATATTTCTGGAACCGTCGAACCGCAGATGATTTGAAATTGGCGAAGGAACATTTTCAGGAAGCGATTCACAGGGATCCATTGTACGCGCTGGCCTATGCGGGTGTTGCTGACTGCTACGCGATGATGGGAAGCTATGATCTCGTGGAACCGCGGGACGCCTATGCGCGAGCGCGTGCCGCTGCGGAACAGGCTTTGGAAATCGATGAGCATCTGGCAGAAGCTCACAATTCACTCGCTCATATCAGCATGTATTACTGGGATTGGCCTAAAGCGGAACGTGAATTCAAACGAGCCATCGATCTCAAAGCAAATTACGCGATTGCACATCAGTGGTACGCAAATTATCTGGCGATTATGGGACGCACTCAGGAAGCCATCCAGGAAGCGCGGCTGGCACTGGAATTGGATCCTCTTTCTTTAAGTGTAACGGTAGTGCGCGGTCGACAGTACTACATCGCTCGACAACATGATGGGGCTGTCAATTTTTTTCAGAAGGCTCTGGAAGTCGATCCAAAGTATGCCCCGGCTTACGCCGCGCTGGGTCAGGCTTATTTGCAATTGCGCCGATATGATGCGGGTATCGCGGCGATTCAAAAATCGATTCAACTCTCTCCGCGAACGACCGATTATCAGGCCATTCTTGCTTATGCATACGCTGTCTCAGGAAAATCGCAGCAAGCAGAACTTCTGTTAAATGATTTGCAGGGAAGGGAGCATTACGTTTCACCGGTTTACATCGCCATGATCTATACGGGGCTGGATAACAAGGAAAAAGCTTTTGAATGGTTGCAGAAAGCACATCAGGAACATTCTGAGTATCTAAGCTTTGTAAAAGTGGAACCGGAGTTTGAACCCTTGCGCACTGATCAGCGTTACATGAATCTGATGCGCTCGCTCGGGTTGTAATGACCGCCGGCTTCAGCCGGCATTAAGGGCAGCGGGCTTCAGCCCGCTCATCAAGGAAGTAACTTCAACGTACCTTCTGCGTTTGCCTGGATGCGCGAGCGATCCCATAGCATCGGATGGTACTCCATCTTGCTCCAGGGTTCCGCCATGTCGATATAATGCGGATGAAACGCATGGCCTGATTGTCCGGTGGTGTGGATCGTGAGTGAATTATTAAAGTCGGAGAGATCAACAATCATCCTCATGGAGGGAAGGGCCGTCACTTCATAACTTTCTTCCGCATCCCAGCTGGTCGCGTTTACAACAGCCGTTCCGCCACCCGTGGAAAAGGGTCCACGGTTGAACAGACGCTCCAGAATTCCTACTCCCGATTGACCGAAACTTTCGTTTCGAAAAGTCACCGTATGCAAATCGCCCCAGCGCCATTTAGAAGAATCTTTCCCGGAGCGCTGTTCCAACTCCTGAACCGCTTTCCGAAAAGCTTCTTTCAAAATGTCGTCACGTTTTTCGACTGTCGTGGTTTTTTGATTGTCCCACCACCGGCTCTCCGGTTGTTCCAGCAGCATGCGAACCACTTCGATCCAGCGACTTCCGCCACCCGGTCGCATTCCGGTCGGAATGTCATCGTAAAAAATCTGTTCTAACAAATTTTTCCAGAAAACTTCAAACAATGCTGCGGAAGCGGAATCAGGATTCTGTTGAAAATCCCACTTTTCTAAAAGCGCGCGGGCTGAGACGAGATGCTCTTCCTGAACCGGCAGCTTCATTAGTGCTGGTACGAGATGCGCCGCATTGTAGTTTTTGTTATCGGCTTGCATACTCCGCACAAAGTTCGCGTCGATGCCATCTTTCTTAGATTCGATCAATTCCACGATGCGTTTGGCGCGCCAGCCATAATCCCAATCCATAGTGATGAGAGGACTGTATTCCTGCGGGAAGAGAGCATTGTTGGCAGTCACTAAGTAGCCGGACGCGGGATTGAAGGCTTGAGGGAGCTCATCAAAAGGAATAAATCCGGTCCATTCATATTCATCTGTCCAGCCCGGGACAGGAAAACGGCCATCCCCTTTTGCGCGAATGGGAATTTTTCCCGGACACTGATAACCGACGTTTCCTTCCAGATCGGCATAGATCAGGTTTTGTGAAGGAACATCAAAGTTCGATGCAGCTGTCCTGAACTCTTCCCAATTCTTTGCAAGATTCATTTTCCAAATGGCCGGAAAGGTTGTGGTTCGGTCGAGAGCGGTCCAGCGCAAAGCAATGGCGTACTTTTGTGGCATTTCCACGATTTCGCTGCGGCTGATGTTTTTGGCGCTTTTCGAATAATCGGAAAGAACCGGTCCATGCCTTGTGTATCGAATCTTCACAGGAGTTGAGGTTCCATCAGCGAACCGAATTTTTTCATGGACCTGCTCCATATCACGCCATGAGCCATTGACTTCATATTGATTCGGATTCTCAGGATTCACTTTCTCAATAAACAAATCCATAACATCAGGGCCAACATTCGTGAACGCCCATGCAATCCGCTGATTGTGTCCGATGATGACTCCAGGCACTCCTGCCATCGAAAATCCCGTAACGTTGAACGGACAATTTTCCGATTGAGGGAAACATTGCATATGGTTTTGAAACCAGATCGATGGCATTTGCACTCCCAGGTGCGGATCATTTGCAAGCAAAGGCTTCCCGGTGGTCGTTCGATTGCCGGATATTACCCAGTTGTTCGATCCCAAACCGGATTCCGGATCGGAATGCAAAGGAAGAGACTCCAGCAAATCGCCAATGCCATCGAGTGGTGCAAGCATTTGTGCTGCGATTGCAGGTTTTGCAGAAAACTGCGGAAGAATAAAAGGATTGATCGATGGATACGGTGGAAATAATTCACTCACCTGTTCGCCTGTCATATGGTTCAACAGTCTTGCGCGTGAAGTCTCTGTGGAAAGATTCATCCCAAGATCCCAGGACATGACTTTTCCCCATACGATGCTGTCCAGCGGCGTCCACTTTTCCGGCTTGTAATTCTTATTCGTCAGCTGCAGAATTCCATGTTCCAGACTCAGCTTGCTTCCTTGATGATCGGCGAGATAGGCGTTGACGCCCTCAGAATACGCTTTCAGAATGGCAAGAGAGATGTCATCCAGCAGTTTCTCTTCTTCCCGCGCGATTCTTGCCCATCCCATCATGCGCAGGAATTGATCCGTTTCTAATTGCGATTTGCCGAATAGCTCCGATAAGCGCCCTTTCCCGGTATGTCTCCAGAAATCCATTTGCCAGAAGCGCTCCTGTGCGTGGACATAACCTTGCGCGCGAAATAAATCATCGCGGTTCCCGGCATAAATGTGCGGGACACCATATTTGTCGCGAATCACTTCAACGGAAGTTTTCAATCCGGAAAGGCGGACTTCGCCCTCGATTTCGGGAAAGGATCTACGGATAGAAAAAACGAGGAAAGCTGCGAGTAAAAGAATCAGACAGAGAAAAACAAAAAGTAGACGCTTAACTTTATTCCCAGCCGAGCTGTCGTTTCGCATCCTCGCGCATCATTTCAGGATTCCATGGCGGATCAAACGTCAATTCAACTTTTGCTTCTTTGATTCCCGGAAGCCCGAGCAATTTGGAACGGACGTCTTCGGCAATCATAGGACCCATCCCGCAACCGGGGGCGGTTAACGTCATTTTGATGTTGACTCTTTCCTCTTCGATTCCGACATCGTAAATGAGACCCAGATCCAGTACGTTTACGGGAATCTCCGGATCAAAACACTTCTTTAGAACATCGTCGACTTGCTCACGTGTAACCATAAATATCGCTCCTGAGTTGTTCATTATCGTTTTCCGCCAGCAAGGTGTCAAATTTAACCGCCAAGCCGCCATACTTGGCACCTTGGCGGTTCAGTTTTAAAAAGTTACAATCGCAGCATGGATGACTACCGGAAATCGCTTCAGCAGCTCGAAGACTGGATGGTCGACTACTGGGAAAATAGCCAGCGTTACCCTGTTCTTTCTCAGGTGAAGTTCGGTGAAATCATGAACGCTTTACCCCAAGAAGCACCGCAAACAGCGGAACCCTTTGAGCAAATTCTGGCAGACTTTCAGAAAATCATCCTCCCCGGTGTGACTCACTGGAATCATCCGAATTTTTACGCTTATTTTGCGATCACAAGCTCCCCGCCTGGCATCCTGGGAGATATGCTATCTACCGCATTGAACGTGAACGGGATGCTCTGGAGAACTTCTCCAGCTTCTACTGAATTAGAAATAGTGGTGCTCGATTGGCTCCGGAAGATGCTCGGAATTCCCGTTCCTCTGTTTGGAATTATTATGGATACGGCCTCCATCGGCACTTTTTCTGCGATGGCAGCCGCCCGCGAGTCGCTGGATCTGGGGATTCGCGAGCAAGGAATGGCCGGTCGCGCCGACTTACCAAAGTTGCGCGTTTATTGTTCGGAGCATACGCACACTAGCATAGACAAGGCGGCGATTGCACTGGGATTGGGCCTGAGCAGTTTGCGTAAAATTCCTGGAGATCAGGAATTCCGGATGCGTCCTGAGCTTCTGGATCAGGCCCTGGAAGAAGACATTCGGGATGGATGGCGTCCTGTATGTGTGGTTGCGACGATCGGCACCACTTCGACCACAAGCGTGGACCCCGTTCCGGAGATTCTGGACGTGTGCAAGAAACACAATGTCTGGTTGCATGTGGATGCAGCCTACGCAGGACCTGCTGCCATTCTCCCTGAAAAACAGTGGATATTAAAAGGATGCGAAGAAGCAGACTCCCTGCTTTTGAATCCTCACAAATGGATGTTTGTTCCGTTTGATTGCACAGCTTTCTACATAAAACGGCCGGAAATTCTTCGACGTACATTCAGCGTGGTGCCGGAATACCTTAAAACAGCGGAAGAGGGAACTTACGACTTTATGAATTATGGACTTCAACTGGGAAGGCGGTTTCGGGCACTAAAGCTATGGATGGTGATCCGGATGTACGGAGTCGAAGGATTGCAGGAAGCGCTCAGAAAACACATTAAGCTTGCCCAGGAGTTTGCAGGATGGGTCAAAGATTCCAATGATTTTGAGATGATGGCGCCTGTTCCTTTCTCCACTGTTTGCTTCCGGGCGAAACCTTCTCATTATCCGGAAGAGAAGCTGAATGACCTCAATGAAAAGCTGATGCATGCGGTGAATCAAACGGGAGCAATCTACATCTCCCATACGAAATTGCACTATAAAATCACGCTTCGTCTCGCTATTGGCAATATGAAAACAGAAAGAGAGCATATCGCCCGCGCATGGGAGTTGTTGCAAAGTAAACTGCGCGATTTATCATGATGCATGCTCTTTTTTTAAACAGAAGATCGCGAAGAACGCAAAAATAAACAACTAGTTTTGATCTTCGCGACATTTGCGTTCTTCTGTTCAAAAGAATGAACGACGAAATTGAACTTCTTCAGCGTGCCAGATCCGGCGACCCGGTGGCCGCCGAAGAATTGTTCGTTAAGTATTTAAAAGAATCCAAATCGATTCAGGGATTATTGCGCCATGCTCTGTCGAACGCCGAGGATCGGGAAGAAATTTTGCATGAAATCTATCTCCAGCTCATCGGCGGACAGAATACCTTTCGGGGCGACGCCCGGTTAAGCACATACATTTATCAAGTTGCCCGAATCACAGTTTTTCAGAAGTTTAGAAAGGAAAATACTTTAAAACGGGGGAAAATATATCGCCGCATTTCAGAGCCGGTGGACATCGCGGATGGTGAGAAAGCCAGCCCGGAGTACTTTTACAAAATAAAACAAGGCCGCGAAATCATTTCTGAGATGATCAGCCGTTTGCCGGAAGCTTACCGGGAGACACTTCGGCTTCGAATCCTGGAGGATTTCAGTTATGAAGAAATCGCCGAGAAGCTGAAGATTCCTTTAAATACGGTTTCTACTAAGATACACAAAGGCAAAAAGCTTTTAACGCTTGTATTTAGAGAGAAAGGGCTGGGAGAAGTTTCTGACCTGTGAAAGTAACTAAACCACGAGAGGATGATGAAAGAAGAGAATAGCCGTTGCGTTGAGCCGGATCTTTACGCTTCCCATGCCTCCGGGATCTCTTTAGAAG
>JBKKAT010000869.1:0-7870 GCA_046714535.1 Acidobacteriota bacterium
CCGGATACACGGGATAGATCCTATGCTCAAAATTCGTGAGGAAATTTCTGAATAAGATCGAACGATGTGTTAAGTAAGCGGCAGGGTTTTGGACAATGGCAGTAAGCCACTGTCTTTCGAGAATCGAAATCAATGGGCGATCCGTGTATAGCGGAAAACCCTCTACAAATGTCGTAGGATCCGAAACTCGATGATCAAAATTCTTCATAAGATTATCGACTGTGCTCTTCTTAAGATAGTCCTCAGTAAAATAATTCTTGCCGGTTAATGCGTAGATCCCCATCAGATCATGCGCCAGCACAACCTGATAGGCGTAATCCTTCCACGTATGAAGAATGCGATAGGCGATGAAATTGTGTGCGACAAAGAAAAACGCTCCGAACAAAATGGAAAAAATGACAGCTTTTTTCTTTGAAGTCAGATCGAAAACGAGCATGAAAATCAACGGAAGGATTGCAGGAAGAGCGTTGTGCCTTACTGAGGACGCATAAAACAGAACCAGAAGAAGCAACAGGAGCTTCGGTCCGTTCAACGCGGCGGTCGATCGCCAGTAATACCACAAGGAAAATGCAAAAAGCAAAGACACAGCCAGCGAAACATCCTTGAATATGCCGAACAAAATGCAGGAAACGACAGGCAACAATAGCAGGATCGTAGGCGCAAAAAATAGCTTCTTGCCTTTCGAGAGGGCAACCCGGGAGAGCAGATACACCGAACAAGTGGCCATGAACAAATCGAGAATAAACATTCCCTGGGCTCCGGGAGCAAAGAGATTTATAAAAGACCATACGACACTCATCATGGGAGGGTGCCAATCACTGAAGCTGAAATCTACAGCTTGCTCATACTGCGCATACGAATCGACGGACATTACTCCGGGGTAAAAAGCTACGATAAATAAAACAAAAATCGAAACTACCAGGAGAAGGAGCCATTGATTAGCAGAGACTCGCGGAGTTGGAAGAGCAGGTAGGATTCCTTGCAAGCCGAGCGTTAAGATCAAAAGTAAGGAAAAATGTTTTGCAGTTAATGCAAGAAAACTAAATACAACCGGAATGAAAGTACCCTCATTCTTTGGTAAAAAATGTCCAGGGTAAATAAACTCTTTCTCGGGCCTGGCGTGAAACAGATTGACAATCCTTCTGGTCCCATTCATCTCAATTTCGATTTCTCCAGAGTACGGAGTCGTGAAGAACTGAATGGCTTTGCCAGCGGAAAATCGACCTGTTAGTTGCAACTCTGCCGGGTGGTTTCTAGTGGATATCAGAAGTCCGTTTTTTATTTCCCACCCCATTGATTTTCGAATATCAAAACGCTGATCGTGGAGGTATTCCACCGTAGGAAACGCAAGCCAGACGACGGCAGCTTTCGCCTGTGTTGTCATTTTCCTGCCGGTAGCGGTGATGGTTACTTGAGAAGAGCACGTGCGGGAAAGATCCAGAATAACGATCGTAAAAAGCAATGCGAGGATCAAGAGGATCGGAAATAGTTTAAGAATGGACTGCAAGTCCTGGCGAAGATGAAACCCTAATTTTTCCGCAATTTCTTTTGCGCCGGCTGTTTCCAATAGTCAATTATCCATCACACGAAGGGAATTTTCTACTTTTAGTATTGGAATAGTCTAGACTGCTTCCAGCAGTCGCGTTAAACTAGACCGCTTCCATAGCGACTTCCGAAATGAAAAATGTCCGGAACCAGGGGAAATTAACCGGGATCAAGTTGATCGAGAACTTTCCTGATGTGGACCCTATTCTGCTTGACTCCGAGACGGTTTGGGATTGCCTCAGGGCTCTGCCAAACGAGCAGGGCAAACTTGCGGTTCAATCAGCCTGGCCGGCTTGGATTAAGGGCAGATTGAGTTTCCATTTTCGTGAAGATTTTCGGACTATCGGATGGCGTGACCTCCTTTTCCTTTTCGTCGCTTTTATTGTAACGGAATTGGTTGTCGCGCCAATCCAGAAAAGATATCTAACAACAATCGCGGTTACAGCTACCGGCATAAAAGCTTCTGATAGCGCAGAAGCTGCCGTCGCCTGGTTAAAATCCCCACCTGTTAGCAAACTCCGAAATTCTGAAGTCCACAAGTCTAAAGGTTGGCAGCGACAGAACGATTTTTGGGTTTCTCTTCGAGACCATCCTGCGGAATTGGTGCTTCGTCATTACCTCCACAACAAGGATGAACGATTTGAGTTCTTTAAAACTCAATATTCCGGAGAAGTAGAGATTGAAATTAATGGAACGAAAAGAAAACTTGATTTATATCAAAACGATCCCGGAGTCGAATCCATCCCTTTAAGGGACTATCTACTGGAAAGGGATTTTTCCGCTATTCAGAGTTTCTCCCGGTTTATCGTTACCACATCGCAGAATTTCTTGTTGGTGGCGATTCTCTTTTTCTTGTGTCTTATTTATCAACGCGGTTCCGCAACTGTCCTTCCTTTGACTCACTTACTGGCAATCTTTTTTCTTTACGGGATCTTCCTTTGCGGAACATGGACCAGTTTTCCTGGAAACGGACCTGCGCTCTGGGTTCCATTTTTATGTATCGGCGCTTTTCTGAGCTTTTTTCCTGAGAAATATCAGGAAAATTTATATTTAAGAAATCTTCCTTCCATCTTTTTCACAAGAATAGCCTCTTTACGCCTCAGGGAACTGCTTCTCGCCGTTTTTATATTTCTGCCTTCCCTTCTGTATTTAACCTTCACCTGGAACCAGGAATTCCCGTTTTCTGGTGACCATGACACTCATCTGAAGAACGCACTGAGTCTATCCCAATTCTGGATCAACAACGTCTGGATTCTGATAGGCCACGCGATCTGCGGTTATTGGTTTCTGAAAAGTCGATACCGGACTGCCTGGATCTTTTCCGGATATTTACTGGCGCTTGGGCTCAGTTTCTACAACACCGAAATAGTAGCCTCTTATCCCGGTGTAGATTATTTTTTCACCTTTCCCTGGATGGTTCTATCCAGGCTGTTTGATTGGAATTCGCCGTTAAACGCACTTCGGCTGAATCATGCGTTGAGTATTCTGTTCTGGCTGCTCGTACTCAGACCAGTCTTCTTCAATCGTCGACCTGGTCCTTCGATTCTATTTCTCGCAGTTCTGTTCTTCTATCAAAAAGATATCGTCTACTATTTCACAAGTTCCTATCTTGAGGCATGGTCTTGTATCTTTGTTTTGATGGGTGTGGAGGCGCTGTTCGACAGGCAGAAACAGGCACTGTTATGGATCGGCCTGGCTTCCATCACGAAGCAACAGTGTATTTTGCTGCTGCCTTTTTTTGGGTTCACTCTTTTGTTTATAAAAGAAACGCGATCCAATATCCGATCCTTACTGTTGACTGCAGCAGTTTCTTCCATGTTGTTTCTGTTTTACTTATTGGCTCGAATAGGACAATCGGGATTAGGATTATCATTTCTTTCTCTTGAGGACCTGTTTTCCCCGGTTCGCATAAATGAATTCTTGAAACGCCTTCTGCTGCAATGGCAGATTCCGGGTCTCATTGCGCTCGGAATAGGAACGCTTTTAATCATCGGATCATGGGTGTCCTTGCGTCAAACTGAAAATAACGGAAGAACCTGGATCTTTCCCTTCATGATTTCAGGCGCTATTTTTCTTGTGATATTCTTCTACATGAATTCTGCTTCTCTTTTTTGGACCGGCTATCCTCGCTTTCAACTGATCAGTTACGGGGCCGCCTTCGCATTGACGATTCCAATTGCGCAAAGCCTGTGGGATACACATCGCGCCCGGTTTTTACAGTGTCTCGCGCTTCTATTTATCCTAAATGGAATCCCCCTTGCGTCTGCTTTTCTTCTTACAATCAGGCCCTCACCGTATCGGAATTTTATGGAGCACTACGAGGCGCCTATCTTTTTATCCATTCGAGGATTGGTAGAAGGGATGGGAGCGAAAAATAATTTGAAGGACGTAAGATCTCTCACTGTATTGAATCGCATTCAACCTCATCCCATTGAGCCCCTGAGGACTGCCTATGCCGATCTGGCGCACCACTATCAAATCGAAATCAATCACAGAGATGATACGCAAAGCTGTATGTGCAAGCGGCAAGATCAAGCTGTTTTGGTTCCTGCACTCCTTTATGTAGGTCTGGCAGCAAATCCGGCAGACCGGCAACGAGAGGCAACTTTTTTAAGGAACTGTCATAAAGAGCTTAAAAAAACTTGCAAAACAACTTACGTTCAAAATTATGATGGTGAAGTCTTAGGATTGGGCGGCGTTGGACTGCCGCCATAATGCGAATGATGAACAACGATTATCATGCGTTTGTTGAGAAGCGAAACCTGCTTGCACCGCAGTGTGCGAAATTTGTTCGCCGGAACCGTTACTACCACGAGCAGATGCTTCGCTACTACCGGTTTTTGATTCCCGAAGGATCGAGCGTTTTACAGTTAGGGTGCTCAACGGGGCATTTGATCGGAAATTTAGCATGTGGCTATGGACTTGGCGTGGATGTAAGTCCGGAAATGGTCAGGATTGCCAGAGAAAACCATCCTGAGACAAATTTTAACTGTGAAGATTTTCAGGATCTCTCCTCAAACGAGAAATTTGACTACATCATCGTCAGCGGCATTCTAGGCTGGGTTTCCGATGTGCAGGGTTTGCTGGAAAGAATCAAACAGAATGCTACTTCAGACACGCGCATCATCATCGATCACTACAATCCATTATGGCATCCGGTCGTGCGGGCGGGAGAAGCCGTCGGGTTGAAGATGCCTGAAGACATCACGAACTGGCTTTCCATGGAAGATATCGAAAACTTTCTATACGTATGTGGCTATCAAGTTATCAGTCAGAAGTTTCATATGATTTTTCCCAAGGGAATCCCGGCCTTTTCCTGGTTCATGAACAAAATATTGGGAAATCTTCCAATCCTGAGGCGATTCGGGATTACGCACACGGTCGTAGCTCGCCTCAATCGTCAACCTGCGGATCAAGAATCGCGCACCTGCTCTGTCGTGATCACCTGTCGTGACGAAGAAGGAAATATCGAGGGCCTGGTTAAGAGGATCCCTGAAATGGGAACGCACACTGAAATCATCTTCGTAGAAGGGCACTCTCAGGACAACACCATCGGAAAAATAAAGGAAATGCAGATTAGATTTCCTGAAAAAGACATCAAGCTTTTCAAACAAAAAGGGATTGGCCAGGGGGATGCTTTTCGCCTGGGGTATGACCTGGCAAAAGGTGATTTTGTCATCTGGCTGGAAGCTGATCTCACTACACCGCCGGAAGAAGCGGTTTACTTCTGGAACGCGTATATCAACGGTTATGGCGAATACATAAATGGAAGCAGGTTTATTTACAAAATGGAAAAACATGCCATGCCTTTGTTTAATTTTCTCGGCAATCGTTTTTTTGGAATGTTGTTTACAATTTTGCTGAAGCAGCGTTTTACGGATGCGCTTTGCGGCTTCAAAGGAATTTCGAAGAAGAACTACATGAAAATCAGAAGAAACATTGAATATTTTGGCGATTTCGATCCGTTTGGCGATTTTGAACTGATTTTCGGCGCCATAAAAAACAGTTTGAAGGTCGCCGAAATACCGGTCCATTACCGTCCGCGTGATTACGGAGAACCGAAAGCGTACGGGAAATCATTTTTTTCCTTTCTGAAGCACGGATGGCTGCTGGTTCGTATGAGCTGGATTGCTTTTATGAAATTTGTTATCGGCTAAAATGGAAACGGTATGAAATATAGAGTTCCGCAACTGGAGCCTTTCGTCGATGAGGAAGAACTCCAAAATCTGCGTAAAGTAATTGAAACAGCCTGGCTTACGGAAGGGCCGTTTGCCGAAGAATTCTTAACAAAGATTCTGGAACTGACAGGAGCACGCTACGGAGTGTTAACCAATAATGGAACAATAGGACTGTATCTAGCCTTACTGGCCGTTGGAATCCACCCTGGCGATGAAGTGATCGTGCCCGATTTCACTTTCAATGCTTCGGGATCCTCGGTAGCATTTACAGGAGCGAAACCTGTTTTCATAGATATCAACCGCGCCGATCTGCAGATGAATACTTCACAAATCGAGAAAGCCATAACAGGTAAAACCCGGGCGATTATGCCCGTACACATGTACGGCCAGGCTTGCGATATGGATCCTGTTTTGGAGATCGCGGCCCGTTACGGGTTGAAAGTGGTGGAAGATGCTGCTCAGGGGCTGGGGATTGTTTATAAGAATCGACATACGGGCTCGATAGGCGACGCTGGCGTGATCTCTTTTTTTGCTGACAAAACGATTACCACCGGGGAAGGAGCGGTAGTGTTAAGCAACGATGAGGAAACCTATATCCGGTTGAAAAAGTTGCGCAATCAAGGCCGGCTTCAAAGCAGCACATTTATTCACCCAACACTGGGATTGAATTTTCGCATGACTGATTTGCAATGTGCTGTTGGCGTCGCTCAGTTAAAAAAAATTCCCAGAATCGTTGAAAGGAAATTGAAACACTACGATCTCTACAAGAGATTACTTGCGAACGTCAAGCAAGTACATTTCGTGGAAGAAAATGGGCTGTCCAATCTAATCCCTTTTCGCGTCAATATTTGGGTTGAGCATCAGCAGGATTTGATGCGTTATCTGGAAGATCATTCCATTCAAACACGGGGATGGTTTTATCCGTTGCACCGGCAACCTTGTTTCAGTTATCTGAACTATTCTGAATCGGACTTTCCTGAAACCAACCATGCTTTTGAAAATGGCGTCTCCTTGCCGGTTTTTTACAACCTGAAAGAAGAACAAATAGAATATGTTTGCGAAACGATAAATAATTTTTACTATGGAACTGCCGGTCCAGCAAATCCGAGACACTAAATGGATTCCGTTTCTGGCAGAAGCACATCAGAAAACATTTCCAGATCTGATGTCCGGACAGCTTGGTAGAAAATACCTCAATTATTATTACGCCCGTTTGCTCGAAAAGGGATTCATTCTGGGTTGCTTTGAACAAGAGGAGCTTTTGGGCTTTGTTTCGGGCACCTGCGATTTAAGAGCCTTCAGCGATCGAGGTTTTTACCTGCGCACGCTGTGGCAATTGTTTCTAAATTCCTACAATGTGCGGGTTCTTCAAAATTTCTTCAGACAGCTAAAACGAACCTGGGTTCTGAGGCATGAAAAATACAACGCCGAACTTCTCTCGATTGTCGTAACCGAATCGATGCGGGGAAAGGGTATCGGTAAGAATTTGATCAAGGCCTTCGATGCATACATGAAAGAACGGGGAGTTACCGGGTATCAGGTATTTACGGACTTGAACTATTCTGCACATTTCTTTTATGACGGTATGGGATTTATGAGGCATAAGGAAATGAATCTGTTTGGCCCTGTAGTGAGAATGTATTTGAGGAAGTTAGAGTGAGTCAGTTTCCCACGTTCTAAGACCATGGCCCGGGAGTCAGCACCCAATAGAGGAGATACGCCAGCGATAGTACCACAATGATTATTTTCAAAAGCAGCGGCGGGCCATTCCATTCTTTTTGAATTTTTACTAATTCGCTTCCCACCAACGCCAAAACTGGGGGAACCAAAGAATACGAAAGTCGCGTTGCGTAGTGTCCCATCAGGCCGAAGAAAGGAAAAGATGCGGCTAAATAGAACCAAAGCGCTGTTCGCAATTCCTTATTTGTAGAATCATTTGTAGAATCTGAATTTGACAAAGTCGGTCTTTGCAAACAAAAGCGGACAACCCGCACCCAGATTAACAGAAGAACAGGAAATACCATTACCTGGAAGCAAGTTGAACTGAACCAATTCAGATTTCGAATCAACTCCCTCTTAAAAGTATCGAAATCTTCTTGAACAAAATCCGCCATCCAAACAAATTCACGAAAGTCGCTACTTGTTTC
>JBKKAT010000870.1:0-3184 GCA_046714535.1 Acidobacteriota bacterium
GTCCCAAGTAACAGAGCCACTTCCTTTAGATGAATTACGGTCTCCTCCGGAAAACGAGAATCAGCCATATCAGGAGACTCCGGATTTATGGTATCTAAATCAATGATTCCAAGCTTCAACCTGCTCGCCGCTTCGATAGCCGCGGATTTCAAGCCGCGAATGGTCAACAGCCGGTTAATTCCAAATTGTGAGAAATAAGTCTCAAATTCTTTTCGCCTCAATCCGGGATCCAAAGGAAGGGCGGCACCGACAGACATAATTGCGAGCAATGCAACAATGGTGTCCGGACAATTAGGAAGAACAACGGCAATACGATCTTCTGCGCGGATGCCTTCCTGATGGAGCGCTTCAGCAAATTGCGCGGTTCTGAACCGCAAATCACGGTAGGTTAGACTTGACCCATCAACAGCCAGAAGCGCCACTCTATTCGGGAACTCGCTGCTGATTTGCCAAATTTGATCGCGAATAGATGCAAGATACCCCATGCAATATTTACCGATAAACTGATTGAGTGCGAGTGTAAAATTCCCGATTACTCCGCCCATGTTCGGGGGGACCGATTCCGGAAAGCTTCCATCCACCGAAAGGAACGTTGACTCCTGCGTCACTCGTTGCACGGTTGATCTTAAGAATTCCAGCTTCAGCATCCTGCAGAAACCGGGATTGAATGTCGGACGATTCTGAAAACAGGGACATCACAAGACCTTGCTTTACACCGTTGGAAAGTCTGATCGCCTGTTCCCACGAACTTGCCTTTTGAATCACCAGAACAGGTCCGAACGTTTCCTGTTGTACAACTTCATTCTCTGGTTCGTCGCAACAGACAAAGACAGGCTGTTGGTGCGTTGTTTCGGAATAGCGTCCGGAAACAGAAGGCTGCGCGCGGATAACGTGGCAATTCGAATTAGCTGCGCGCTCGATGATTCGGGCAACCCTCTGGCGCGCACTCGTAGAAATGAGCGGACCAATTCTGGTTTCCGGTAAAAACGGATCCCCCATCTCCATTCTGCCCGACGCCTCCTCAAGTTTTTGAAGGAAGAGCTGATAGCAATCATCATGAACAACTGCCCTGCGATTGGCTGTGCAACGTTGGCCGGAGAATCCGAAGGCGCCTTCGGCAATCAAAGCGGCTGCTGCATCCAGGTTACAGTCCGGCCAGACAATGGCCGCGTTGTTTCCCCCAAACTCCCCTTGAAAAGGAAGCAGGCGCTCGCTACAAATTGCCTGTGCCGCATAACCGGCATGAAGTGATCCCGAAAATGTCACTGCATCGACGGAATTAGAATTCATGAGCGATTGAGCAGTAGAACCATCGCCGAAGATCAGGTTCAGAACTCCCGGCGGACATCCACAAGCATCAAATAACTTACTGATCTCCAGTGCTATTTCAGAAGCCGCCGGTGATGGTTTCCAAACAACCGTATTTCCGTACAATATTGCGGGAGCTATTTTGCCAATGGGAATCGCAACGGGATTGTTCCATGGGGTAATCAGCCCAACTACTCCGAGCGGCCTGTGACGGATGACTGCATTCTCTTCGCATGCGACATCCTGGGTATCGGAACCGTATCGAGCCACATTGCGAAGCAGTTGGATTGCCCGCTCCGTTTCCGCTCGCGCGTAACGAACCGGTTTCCCGACTTCGATTGCCATCTTTTCAATGAATGCGGTCGAATGATCCATTAAAAGAGTTGCGAGCCGAAGCAGGATTTGGGTCCGCTCCTGATGCGGTACGTTTCTCCATGCAGCACAGGCCCTTCGCGCATCCAGAGCTACTTCCGCTACTTCTTTTTCCGTGGCCACAGGGACATCCGGAAGATTCTGTCCGGTTGACGGAGAGGAACGGAGAATCCGTTTTGTAAGATCCTTTTTCACGGTTCCATGCGACATTTTCATCGCAGGTAAAGCACAGGATTTAAGATTCACGACGTGCCCCGATGCCCGATCGAGAGAATGCTCGATCTCTTGGAAACTGACAAACCGGATCCCGCGCGTCGAAAGGTAATGACGGGTGATCGCAGCATGCACCGGTTGATCGCTGCCTACAGCATCTTCGATGATCCAAACGTGAAATCCTTTTTGATAAGCATCTAAAGCTGTGGCCCGGATGCACGCATGAAGATGCAAACCCGAAAGGAGCAACACGTCCGGACGATCATCAACGAGAACAGTTTCAAAATTCTTGTTTGTAAAAGCACTGAAAAATGTCTTGTCAAAGACCTTTTCCTCAGCAAGCGGCTGAAGCCCTTCCGGAGATTGTGAACCACGGGTTCCCTCAAGACAGATGCGCTTGTCCTGTTCTTTCCAATGTGGCATTCGATTTTCCAGGCTCGAGTTAACTACGGTTCGAACATGAAATACCGGCAAGAAATTGCTGCGACAGGACTCAACCAACAACCGTAATTTCTCAAGAAGCTCTCCGCGCGGCGGATCGAGTTGGGGTGAGGTTAAAAAATCATTTTGTACATCGATTAAGACCAGCACCGCTTTCATATGCACAAAATCTATTGATCCTTAGAAAGATGAATCGATGACGGCAGAGAAACGATCGATTCACAAACCAACTTTGCCATGAGTGAAGTTCCCATCACGGATTCTCCACTAGTTTGTAGATCGGTCGTGCGCCACCCTTTTTCCCAAACGTGAATCAGAGCCTTTCGAATCAAATTGGATTCCTCGATCAATCCGAAACTCTCTCGAAGCAACATTGCCAGCGACAGAATCTGTCCAGCGGGATTTGCTTGATCCAAACCCTGCAAGTCGAAAGCAGCGCCATGATTGGTCTGGTAAACAGCTGCACCGTTGCCCGAGAAATTTGCTCCATAAGAAATGCCTCTCGAACCCAACAACACGGCCGAAAGATCGCCAAGAATATCTCCGAATAAATTGGAAGATACCATTACATCGATTTTTTCAGCCTGCTGCACAAGCGAATACACAGCAAGGTCGACATTGATAAAGCTGCACTGGATTCCAAAACGAGATGACACTGTCAAAGCGCACTCCCGCCAAAGATGGCTGAAAGCGGGAAGACCGGCATCCTTCACGACCACCATCATGGAACCTTTTCGATCCGCTGCAAGTTGAGCGGCAACTTCGAGAATTCGGGTCACTTCACTTTCACGATAATGAAAAGAATGTTCGGCATATCTTTCGCCATTCTCATACTTCCCTTCTACCGATT
>JBKKAT010000871.1:0-2855 GCA_046714535.1 Acidobacteriota bacterium
ATCCTATATCGCAGCAGCAGCAAGCGTTGTTTGCTGGATCATTGTTCTGATTCAAATGTTCAAACAAAGCGTGGGTAAAGGCATTATTGGCCTGATTTGCGGCATTTACGCTTTCATCTGGGGTTGGATGAATTCGACATTGGTTTCGAAGAATATCATGTTGATTTGGACAGCAGCCATCATTCTGGGAATTGTTGGCGGCGCAATCGGCGGTTTTGCAGCAATCCCAAAGCCGTAGTTAAGTAGCTAGGGACTCCGGCCCGCGCGCGGACGGGACATCCGCGCTACATCGTAAAGAAGATTCGCAGACTGCTTCCGCTGCTGGCCTGGTTGCTCGTAAGTCTGGTATTCGCGAGTCAATTGCACCTGTTCGCGATTCGCGCCGGCGGAGGAATGGGATGGCACCAGGTGTTGATCTGGGAGCTCCCCCGCTGGCTCTTGTGGGCGTTACTTGCTCCGCTTGTTACAAAACTGGCGCGCATGTATCCGTGGCGAAGAGAACAGGCGGCACGCCATATTGCCATCCACACGATTTGCGGAGCCGCGTTATCCTTCATACACCTGGTCCTGTTTGTTCTCATCTATCATTCCTTGCGTCTGTTTATCGGAGAGCGAAGCGAGATTCTCGATGTTTTTCAGTTTGCCTTTTCACTCGATTTCCATGTTGGAATTGCCGTCTACTGGCTGCTGCTCCTGCTCAGACAAAACAGCGATTCCGAACAGCGCCTGGCGCGCCTTCAGGCGGAGCTGAGCCAGGCTCAGCTGCAAGCTCTGAAAATGCAGCTTCATCCGCACTTTCTGTTTAACACACTCAACTCGATTTCATCTTTTTTGCGAACGGATGTCGAAATCGCAGATGAAATGATCGGACAACTTGGCGATTTTTTACGGCTGACGTTGCAGAACCCGGGCACTGAAGAAATCGCGTTGGAAAAAGAGCTGGAATTTTTGAAACAATATCTCGGGATAGAACAACTCCGTTTTCAGGACCGTCTGCATGCGCAATTCGAAATTGATCCCGAAACTTTGTCCGCTCTAGTTCCCAATCTGATTTTGCAACCGGTCGTGGAGAATGCAGTGCGTCACGGAATTTCAACCCACACGGGCAAGGGAACGATTCGCATTTCGGCAAAACGCCGGAACGGCCAATTGCAAATCCTGATCTACGACAACGGCCCCGGCCTACCTTCTCAGATCACGGAAGGAATTGGAATCGCGACAACTCGTGACAGACTCCAGCGAATGTATGGAGTCGAGGGATCGCTGGATCTGGCAAATCAACCGGAAGGAGGGGCCGTAGTAACGCTGGGTCTTCCCTTTCATGTTTCGGAGCACGGATCGTGAAACTGCGGACTCTGATTGTGGATGACGAAGAACCGGCGCGAAAAAAGATACGATATTTCCTGGAATCGGATTCCGAAATCGAAGTGATCGGAGAATGCGGGAATGGCCAGGAGGCACTGATATCGATTCGCGGAAAGAAACCGGACATTCTATTCCTGGACATTCAAATGCCCCTGATGGATGGCTTCCACTTATTAAAGCGATCCGGTCTGGAACGTCCCTATGCTGTCATCTTTGTCACTGCGTACGATGAATACGCGGTCAAAGCATTTGAAGCGAATGCGGCGGACTATCTTCTCAAGCCTTTCACCCGAAAACGATTTGAGGAAGCGCTTCGGAAAGTGAAACAGCAAATCCAGCTGAAGCGGAATTCGGAACCGGCAGAACAGGCGATCGCTATTTTGCAAACGCTCCAGAAGGAAACCGGGTATCTTCAACGGCTAGCTGTCAAATCAAGTCGAGGAATCATTTTTGTTCCGTGTGGTCAGATTGACTGGATCGAAAGTGAGGACAACTACGTCCTTGTGCACACAGGGAAAGAAACGCATGTCATTCGAGAATCGATGCAGGCGATGGAACAGGCGCTCGATCCCTCTCATTTTCTGCGAATTCATCGCCGCATTCTGGTGAACACCGATCGTATCCGCGAAATGCATCCGCAACGCCATACACACCTGGTTCTTCAAGATGGGTCCATGCTGCCGGTTAGCCGCCGGTTGAAAGAGAAAGTAAAACGCTTCCTGTTCAAGAAGTAACGCTGACCATTCTCCCCGTTCCGCGCACCGCTGGCCACAAACGCATGGACCGCAGGAATCCTCGCCTGCATTCTTTGCTAGAGAGGTGAACCATGAAACGAATCGTTGTATTCCTTTTCCTGCTATACAGCCTTCCTGTTTTCGCAACCGACGCACTTCGCGATTACATGGAAAAGCAAACGCAATACTGGGGAATCCACAAAAAAGTTACTGCCGCTGAACTAGATCAGCTTACTGACTTAAAACGGAAGGCCGAGCAATCCGGATTAACTCAGGAAGAACGGACAAAAGCATTCACAGAGCTATTTCAATTTGCACAAAAGCTCCGTGGTTTCCCGGCCGATAGAGTCCCTACGGCCATGGCAACAGCTTCCTGGGGACCGGGACAACCTCTAGTTCCTCCTGTTTCTCCAACCGCAAAACCGGGACAACTAGGAAACTTCAAGAAACTCGGAACCGGAGCGATACCGATGATTCTGATTCCTGATTTGGGCGCAGATTCAAGCGTGTTTGATTCTTTTATGCAGCGAAATCAATCACAATTCACTTTCTATGCCGTAACTCTACCCGGCTTCGGAGGAACCGATGCGCCCCGGCGTCCGGATACTCTGGACTACGGAAAGATGGATCAGTGGAACAATGCATCCGTTGCAGTTTTGGATTTCATCAAGAAGGAAAAAATGAATCGTCCTTTGATTCTGGGTCATCAAGCAGGTTCCTATCTTGCGATGAAGCTTGCATTGCAACATCCGGAAA
>JBKKAT010000872.1:0-8065 GCA_046714535.1 Acidobacteriota bacterium
CATTATAACGTAGTGGCACAACATTTGCGGTGATCCCGTAATCGTGCCCAAAATGGCATGGAAGTGACCGAAAATGGGAAATGCGCTACAACTAGAAATCAAATGCAGTAAAATTGACATTTTGGAACAGAAAACCAACCATTACGTATTCCTAGAAGACATGTATCAAATCAGGAGTGCTCTATGAAATCGCTAGTTATTTTTTGTCTGCTGATCTTTTTCAGCGGGATTTTATCTGCTCAGGAGACTGCCCCTACTGATCAACCTGTATCGCTGCAACAGGTTGTTGAGATGGCATTGAAGAACAATCTGGACATCGCCGTAGAAAGCTATAATCCGGAGATCTTTGATACGCGAATCAAGTTTGAGAGATCGAGATTTGAGCCCTTCTTTGCCGCCACGTTTAATACAAGAGACGCAACGCGGCCGTCCGGGTCCTCGCTTGTCGGTGAAGAGTCCACTACAAATCAGGAATTCACTTACAATTTCACCTGGGATCACAGGTTGCCGACCGGGACACGGTACGATGTGGTGTTTAACAATGCCCGGGTTAATACAACACAACGTTTTACCAATATTAACCCGAGTTTTGATTCGAGTTTGTTCGCAAATGTGACGCAACCTTTGATGCGCGGATTTGGCAGTGATGTTACCAAAGCGCCCATCCGGATCGCGGAAGCGAACCGTCTTGCCTCCGATCATCGACTCCGACAACGGGTGCTCGATACGGCGCTACAGGTTGAACAAGCCTACTGGGATCTCGTTTTTTTCCGCCGCCAGATGGATGTGAGAAGACAATCGCTCACCTCGGCGACTGACCTGTACGAAAACAATAAAAAACAGGTGGAAGTTGGAACCATGGCCCCGCTTGAAATCGTTGTTGCAGAAGCAGAAGTTGCCGCGCGTGAACAAGAGATCATCACAACGGAAAATCAAATCGGCAACACAGAGGACCGCCTACGCAATCTGGTAACGACCGACAAACAACCGGACAGATGGAACACAAGATTTGTTCCCAGCGATGAACCAATGGTTAGACCAGTTACGATTACAGCTGACGAGGCGATTCAGAAGGCACTTGCAAATAATCCTGATTTAAAGGCTCTGGAATTGGATCTTGCCAGCGACAGCTTGACCAAACGGCTTGCTGCAGATGCGACGAAACCGCAGCTGGACTTTCAGGCTACCGCCGGATTTACGGGACTCGGCGGGGATGTTTTGTTGCTGGACGACTCCACCTTTCCACCGACAGTTATCGGAGTAACACCCGGCGGTTATCCGGATGCGCTTGGCAGTTTATTTGACAACAGAACCTGGTCTGCGGGTTTTGTCGTTGGATTGCCCATCGGAAATCGGGCTGCGGAAGCTGATTTCGTACGCGCGGACCTTAGTGAACAACAATCAAGAAGAACTCTGGAGAATGCTCGCCAGCAGCTCGTTTTTAATATTCGGACCGCGCTTCGCAATCTTCAAAGCGATTTGAAAATACTCGATGCCGCACGCGCATCAAGGGTTCTGCAGGAAAAGAAACTCGATGCGGAAAGGAAAAAGTTAGCGGTGGGCTTGAGCACAAACCACATCGTTCTGGAGTACCAGGATGATCTTGCGCTGGCACAATCGCAGGAATTGCTGGCGATTGTGGATTACGAAAAGAACCTTGCGCAGCTGGAACGTTTCATGGGAGAAAATCTGCCCTAATGCGCACCGACGTTCCGTCGGCCTTTTACATACGGAAGGAAGAAAAGATCTGATCCACAAAAGATCCTATTTCTGCCTCCATTCTTTTGGGATACGAAACGGAGAGAATGTAGAAATTCTGGCCTGAACTGGTGTAAAACGCCTGCATCGCGTAAGGATTCAGCGGATCGGAATCTTCATAGTGCGCGCGAAAGCCAGTCAGGAATTCGACCGAGTAAGGGATGAGTTCGGACTTCAACAAATCAGCAAAAATCAGGGTTTCTGACTTTTCGATCGCCTCGATCACATCATCACTCCCTGCGGTTATTGCGCGGACTTCAATCACAACGCCTGACTCGCTCGACTGAAGATGAAATCTTCCGGAATGATCTGAGACTGTTGAAATCCAATGTTTTGGCAGTTCCAGTTTAAAGGGAAAGGTTTTTGTGCCGCTAACCGTTTTCATTTCCGGGAATTTGAAGAGTCCACGGCGGCCGGCGAATGCCGGTTTTTCGAACTTCCACTTCGGATCGATACGTTTAATATCGGTGATCGGAACACCCTCCTTCTTGTTTTCCGCCAGCAAAGCGATCGTTTCCATTGGAATGGCTCTCTTGCCCTGAACCCATCCCACGATCTTGCCGATGGAATTGTAAAGAGGCGTGGAACGCGCCGAATAATTGTGGGATTCAATCAAAATCAAGTCGTAACCTTTGCCGGTATCCAGAATTTCATGCACGGCAGCTGATGTCAGATCCCAACGCCCCTTTTTTTCTGTCCAGTACGAAACTTTATCGCCGATCGCAACCGTACTCGAACTGACGATCGGAGTGATGACCGGTATTTCTTCCTCCGACGCTAGAACCGCAATGTCCATCGATTCGCTGAAGGATAACAAACGGTTTGTAGATATGCTCGTTCCATCCCACTGAACTACAACGTTCGATGCGTCTTTGACATCCAGGTAGCTGCAAACGATCGTGGTTTCATCGTAAAGAAAACCGAAACCGGTTTTCATAACTTCGCCCGATGGCTTCAAGGAAGTGATCGTAACTTTGTTTATCTCCAGAATTTCAGTCTCTTCAGCTTCTAATTCACCGCAAAGAACCCGGAGCGGCAAGACCAAAACCAAAAAAAACAAGGAGATATACCGGATAGGGGAGATAGGCAGGATGATTTTTTTGATCTTCTTCTGCGGAACTGGCATCCTCAGTTGTATTTTTTGCCGAAAATCCAGGCGATTAGAATGCTTACCAGATAAAGGAGCAGCATAGGAACGGCCAGAAAAGTCTGTGTCACGATATCCGGAGTGGGGGTTATGATGGCTGAAATAACGAAACTCAATAGGATGGCGTACTTAAACTTATTTAACAAAAAGTGATGATTGATGATTCCAAATTTTGAAAGAAAAAAGGCAAGAATTGGAATCTCAAAAATTAATCCGATTGCCAGAGTGAGTTTGCTGAATAAGGAAAAGTAATCATTCACTCGAACATCTTGTTTAAACTGGCTTCCCACTTCCAGGAAATACCGGCAGGCAAAAGGAAATACGTAGTAGTAGGAAAAAATGCATCCGCCCAGAAAAAAAATCGTCGCAAAAAAGATGAAAGGGATTGCATAGATTTTTTCTTTTCTGTACAAACCGGGAGCGATAAAGAGCCAGAGCTGACTAATCAGGATGGGTGAGGTAAAAATCAACGCCGCCAGAGCGGACACTTTCATATAAACAAAGAAGGGCTCGGTGAGTGAAATAAATGAAAGTTTATCTCCTTTGGCGACGAACTTTAGAAAAGGTGCTTGCACTACGTCAAAGATCGCCTGACGGTAGAACCAGCTGATAATGAAACCCGCGAACAATGTGATCACGCAGATGATCAACCTGCGTCTCAATTCCTCCAGGTGTTCCCAGAGAGTCATTTGTCCTTCTTGAATTTCGGCTTCCTGGATCGTGTCCATGTTTCCTGATGCGATAACCGGCTATTCCGCTTCCGATTCTTCTATTTCTTTCTTAATGTTGTGTTTGATTTCATTCGAAGCGCGCCGGAATTCGGCAAGAGTTTTACCGATAGAGCGGCCCAATTCTGGCAGTTTCCTGGGGCCAAAGACCAATAGCGCAATCACCATGATCAAAACGATTTCCTGAATGCCTATAGGTCCCATATAAGGCTTATTATAAGCTTTATTGGCAAAGTCATTCTTGACGTGAAAATCTCCATTACCTAGAATCTCCTTAAGCGCCGTGATGATTCGAATCGAAGATATTGTTGAAAAAGTCGAAAAGTATCAAAAGAATCCTGATACCGACTTGATTCGCCAGGCCTACGTGTTTTCGGCCATGGTGCACAAAGAACACCTGCGTCAGTCGGGAGAGCCTTATCTGATCCATCCGCTCGAAGTTGCGTCCATCCTTTGCGACATGAAACTGGATACGACATCCATTGTGATCGGCTTACTGCACGATGTTGTGGAAGACAGCGCCACCACCATTGAGGAAATAGAAAAATACTTCGGCAAGGAAATCGCCCATGTCGTCGATGGCGTGACAAAAATCAGCAAAGCCTCCTTTCGTTCCAAAGAAGAACAGCAGGCGGAGAGTTTTCGCAAAATGATCCTGGCGATGGTTGATGATTTGCGCGTCATTCTTGTAAAGCTTGCTGACCGGCTTCATAACATGCGCACCCTGCAATTCCTTCCACCCGAAAAAAGAGCCAGCATCGCCCGAGAAACCATGGACATCTATGCGCCCATCGCTCATCGACTGGGCATGTCAAAAATACGAAGCGAGTTGCAGGATCTTTCCCTGATGCATCTGGATCCCGAAAGTTATAGCAACGTTCAATCCCGCGTCGAGCAAAAGAAAAAACAGGTCGAAACATTCATCGAAGAAACGCAAAATACCCTGAAAAAGAAATTGCGCGAAAACGGATTCACGGCCGACATTCATTACAGAATCAAAGGTGCTTTCAGCATCCATGACAAAATGCGAAGGCAGAGAGTGGACATGGATAAAGTCTACGATTTTGTTGCGTTTCGCATCATCACGGACAACGTCAAGAATTGTTATGGAATTCTTGGGATCATTCATCAGCTCTGGCGGCCGATTCCAGGCAGATTCAAGGACTTTATTTCACTACCCAAACCTAATCTTTATCAATCACTCCACACAAGCGTGGTTTCGGAAAGAGGTTTCCAGTTTGAAGTTCAGATCAGGACTCAGGAGATGCATCGCATTGCGGAAGAAGGAATCGCCGCGCACTGGAAATACAAAGAAGGAAAAGTGGTCGGTGGAAAAGACGAAGAAGCGCTGCGCTGGTTACGTCATCTGGTGGAATGGCATCGTGAGGTCAGCGACAACCGGGATTTCATGAATGCCGTGCGCGTAGAGCTGTACCCGGAAGAGGTTTATGCGTTCACACCGAAAGGAGACATCAAAGAATTTCCGCGTGGCGCGACTCCGCTGGACTTTGCCTATTCGATTCACACCGATGTGGGCCATCAATGCGTCGGAGCAAGAGTCAATGGGAAGCTGGTAACACTCCGGTACAAGTTAAAAAATGGTGACATTGTCGAAATTCTGACACAGCAAAATCATAATCCAAGCCGCGACTGGCTTGCCATTGTTCAAACGTCACGCGCGCGAAACAAGATCAAACAATGGCTGAACGCCCATGCGCGAATCAAAGCGATCGAACTTGGCAAGAAACTACTGGAAAAACAGATTCGAAAGCACAAGTTAAACGTGAGAAAAGTGTTGAAGGAAGATCAGCTCATGGCCCTGCTTCCTGACTACGGTTGCACCAAAATTGAAGATCTCTACAGCTCTCTGGGTTACGGAAAAGTCTCCGCAAAACAGATTGTCGATCGCTTGATTCCCCAGCCGGTCACGCCCGAAGGAACGGCTGTTGCGCCCCTACCGGAAGCAAAGGAAGAGGAATCCAAGATCACAGCAGCTCTTAAAAAAGCTCTGAGAATCGGGACAGACGAAGCTGTAAAAGTGCATGGCGCACACGACCTGCTCGTTTATCTTGCTAAATGCTGCAATCCTATTCGCGGAGAACCGATTATTGGGTACATCACCCGCGGTAAAGGTATTTCCGTTCATTCGTCCAAATGTCCTAATCTTGAAAAACTTCTGTTCAATCCGGAAAGAAGAATCGAAGTGGAATGGAGTGGAAAAGCGGAAGCCCCGCAACAAGTCAAAGTATCCATTTGGACAGAGGATAAACCGGGCATGCTGGCCGAAATTTCCACAGCCATTGTAAATTCGAAGACAAATATTCGTACGGTTCAGGCCCAAACGTTCCCCGATAAGCATGGGCAGATCGAACTGATCCTGGAGATCGTCGACACAAAGCACCTGGACCGGGTTCTCTCTTCCATACGCGCCGTCGAAGGCGTTCTTGAAGTCGAAAGAATACTGCATTAAAATAAGTGACCAGTAACCAGTGGCCAGTGTCCAGTTAAGTGACTAGTCACTGGCCACTGGTCACTAGTCACTTAAAGAGAAGGAGTGGTTCCATGAAAATTGGTCGTCGCGAAGAAGGTGATACCGTTATAATCGAGCCCAAAGGAAAAATCACAATTGGGGAAGGAGACGTTTTGTTGCGGGAAGAGATTACACGTCTCCTTGCGGAAGATAAGAAAAAACTGGTTCTGGATCTTGGCGGCATTTCGTACATGGATTCAGCGGGGGTCGGCGAACTCGTAAGTGTTTATACGTCGGTCAAGAATCGGGGGGGCGAACTTAAGCTTTCTTGTTTGACAAAGAAAATTAAGGATCTGCTTCAGATTACCCAGCTGATGACGATTTTCGACACCTACGAAACAACTCAAGAAGCTGTAACCTCGTTTAAGCAATAAAATTCACCACGGAGGGCGGGCCTCCGTGCCCGCCAGTGCAGCGAAAGAACCGGCGGGCAGGGACGCCCGCCCTGCAAGAAAAAGACTCCTACGAAAATCCGCCAGACATAATACGCCATTGATAGATCTTCATATGAATCTCGCGCAAACGTCGCGATAGAATCTTGCAAAGTATATAAAGGAATTGATAGCTGCTTTCCATATCGCGTGAAAGCATGTCAGTCAAAAGGCGACTCTCAATCGGCAACACCGTAGCATCCGTGTGCGCTTTGGCATCTGCTGAACGAGGCGCGCTATCGATCAGCGCCATTTCACCAAAAAAATCGCCTTTCTCCAAAATGGCGAGCGCTTCTTCCCCCGCACCGGGAATGTATTTGCTGATGCGAACCTGCCCTTCCAAAACAATATAAAGACGGTCCCCCTTCTGGCCTTCCAGAAAGATGTTTTGACCTTTGTGAAACAATTCTTCATTGCCGAAGGTCGCAAGCAAACGGAGCTCGGTGGAGGACAAACCTTTCTCTTTTAACAAAGCCACCTTTTTTTCAACGTCCACCGTGGTTGCCCGTCCGGCAGATCCTTCCGGGATCTCGCGTGGATTTCCCTTACTTTCTTCACCGAAAAAAGACTTCAATATTTCATTCGCCTCACGAATCCGTTGCGCGAGTGCTTTCCAAAAATGCCAGTAAAACTGAACAGCAATATGTTTTTGCGAAATGAAAATATCTTCCAGTTTGGTCTTGGACATGGAAAACAAAAGACAATCCTCATCAGCAACTGCGGAGGCGGACCAGCGAAGCGAATCAATGAAATCCATTTCGCCAAAAAAATCTTGACTCTTTAATGACGCAAGAAGTTGCTCTCCGAAAGGAGTTGGCCTCATGATTCGCACGGATCCGCTATGAATGAAATAAATTGCTTCCGTCAGCTCATTCTCCTGGAAAACGAATTGTTTCGCCGGAACGAATTTCTCCGTTGTTAGTCTGGCAACACGCAACAATTCCTCGTCACTCAATCCTTGCAGAATCGGAAACTTCCTGAGTTCGACAGCAAGATCGAACGAAGTCTGCATCGCTTTTTCAATGTCGCGAAATTTCAAGCTGATCGGTTCCACTACAGAGCCAATTTCTTCCATCGGGCTATCTTTGTGAGCTGAAAAAGAATTCGCCAGCTGCAAGAAGTGGTTCTTTCTTTCCTGAAATCTCTGATTGTAAACGTCCTTCTTGTCTTCGGCCTTAACCTGACTTAACAACATTCGAATCTGTCTCTGGTAGTACACGGTTTTAGCCATATCCTCGCCACCAGAAAGGATGTAGGCATCCACAAAAGCTTCCAGGGCCTGTTCGTATTCCTGTCTTTCGTAATAAATACCACCCAGGTTCTTGTGGATGTCCTCACGGAAAGGATCCAATTCTCTTGCCCTGATGAATTCTTCCAGCGCCTTCCCAGCATCCCCTTGTTCATAGTAAATTTTGCCAAGCAAATACCGTGTCTCAGAGACATTTTCATTTTTAAATTTTGAAAGTTCGAG
>JBKKAT010000873.1:0-5929 GCA_046714535.1 Acidobacteriota bacterium
CATCGTTTCCTCCTCTGAAGTGTGTGAAAGAACGGTAGTAGCCTTCGCATTGAAGGCCGTTTATTGTGGAGATTTTTGCTTCAAAGTTGGTACTGAAGCACCCTCCCATTCCTCTGAAAATCCACTCGTGGACTGATTTCAATGGTAACACAGATTCTGTTTAGATTGTGTAAAATTCTCTCGCTTCGCGATTTTTTTTGATTGATGGATGGAAAGGTCACTTTGCGTTGACGTAGAGGCTTCTGGAGTTTGTCTTTGGGTTTCTGAATAGATGAAGAAAGCAACTTTCAGCTATCGGCGAGCCCGGTTAGGAGGTATGGTTCAACATCACATCACTTCGAAACAATCACCATGGACAGGGCGGATTAGAAAGCAGTCTTATTGGCTTCCGGTGTCTGTTTCTGTGAAAAAACAGACCGTGCATAGAAATTTTCTGAAACATTTTCCGGACAAAAGAGAAATTTCAGGTGCCCCCAGATGATGGAAGAAACGCGGGACCAATCGTGAGATGCTGCAAACATTTCCAATCTTTTTTCCGAATCACTGAGAGCGGCAGGATCGTTGGCCAAAGCCAGAATGCTTTTTGCTAATTCAGGTCCCGTATTTTTGCGCATCACGGTTGCTACGTCGCGCACCTCTTCAAAAATGGGAGAATTGCTGACTAGAATCGGTCGGCCTGCGGCAATTCCCGGACGCACTGCGGCGCTGGAAGATTCTTTGGAAGAGTGGTAAGGATACACGATGAGATTGCACGCCTGCAGCAAATGGATCACTCTTCTCAAAGGCAAATGTGTGAAATTCACATGAATGCGATCTTTAAAGGGAGAAGCCGCAATCCGCTCACTGCAAAGCTCAAGGTAGTCGCGCGAATCCGGACCCGGATATTCCGAACAAACGAGCAACAGCCTGGCCTTCGACATTTCCCTGGCTACAAGGTCAAAGGCTTCGAGTAAATTTAACGTTCCCTTGTAGGGACGAATATATCCGAAATGGCCGATGACAAAATCATCCTCTAATCCGAGCGCTTGCTGAGCTTCAGCAACGTTGCGCTTCTTGAAACGTTGAATACCGTGCGGAATCTGTCTGACGTCTTTTTCTATTCCTCTTTGCTTTAACCATTCGACATCACTTTGACGATGCACAAAAATCCGATCTACTCTGCTGAGCTCTTCTCTGAATGCAGAGCCGAAATACAAAGCCTGCAAAGCGTGAAAAGTGATTGCAGTTTTCACATCTTCGTTTTTGCATAACCGCAACAAATCGATCAATTCGCGTTCTGCAAAGAATGCCGGATTATGCTGAATCAGGAGCAAAGATATACGGTCTCTCGCAATACTGGTTTTCAGGCGATTTAAGTCATGCAATCCTATGTTCCAGTTTGCAGAAACACGAGAGTTGTCTGTATCTTTGCATGTGCCGGCTTCAGCATAGATGGACCAGGATACTCTGGATGGTAATGAGCGCACAAAGAAATTCGTATAATCCGCAATTCCACAACGCGTTTGCCATGTGGACAGAATAGCCATCCGTGGCTCGACAGTCTCCTTTTTCACTTTAGGATGTGACGAAGGCTTTTCGAGTTTTGCTTGCAGAATCGGAGAAAGTTGCGCACTGATGTTTTTCCATTCGTATCGCAGTTCTGCGAGTAAACGCGCGCGTCTTCCCAGTTGATGACGATACGGTGGATCCTTCATCAGACCTCGCACTGCTGTTTCGAATTGCTCCCGTTCCATAACGATTAAAGCTTGATCGGCCCAGCTTATGCCTCTTGCGCCAACCGGTGTTGTGATCACAGGGAGTCCGGCTGAAAGAAAATCCATCATCTTAATGTTGCTGCCCGAACCTCTGATTACAGGATTGAGAGCCAGATCGGAAGCGCGATATGCATCGTTTCTAAGAGAGTTGCTGACCTGGCCTAATAATCGAACGTTTGATGGAACTCCGGTTGTTACACCGCTGGAGCAGCCGCCAACAATCAGAAAAAGAACTCGTGGAAATAAAGGCGCTAAACGCTCACAAATAAAATGCGCCGCTTCAACATTTGGATCAAAGAGACTGCCAACAAATACAGCGACATGATCCTCACGCGGAATATTGAGCTTTTCACGCGCCTTTCTTTTTTGTTGAACCGTGGCAGGATGGATATCGCCCGTATCCACCCCATTGGGAATCACATGAATTCGATCCTTTGAAATTTTGAAGAGAGTCGAAAAAGTTTTTGCATCCTCTTCAGAACAGGCAAATATTCCATCCACACGCTCACAGAGTTCGCGCTCCGTCTTTTCCACCAGTGCCGCAATCATTCTGCCGGTGCTTGTGGAAGCTAAACGCGAAGACTGAAGGACAGTCTCCACATTCTGAGCATCGTAGTAGAGAGGCTTACCGTTGAGATGCTTCATTTGAGCGATCACCGGCCAGGCCCAGGGATGGCTAAGAACTAAAACGTCCGCACGAGAAAGCTCATAGGCAACCCGTTCGACATAACCGGTAGATAACGGAGAAAGCAAAGGGAAAGTTACATCCATCGACAAATTGGGATCGTTCCTTCGTAAGGTTTCGTGCGCTTCAAAATGAGCGGGGGACTGAGGAACAGTTATTTCCAACAGCCGGTTCTGATGCAAAACCGTACGATATTCTTCGCCGGGCCAATCATAGGTCCCTACATAATGCGGACGAATCGTTCTTGGCAAGTTGGAGTAGAGTCCCCTGAGTCGTATGCGTCCACCACCTACCGGCGGTTCAATCGGTTGACTGTCCACAATCAACAGACGGCAAGAAGTATGACTGCCTGATTGAATGTTTACGGAATGCGCAAATGCCGTTTCATTCTTTTCTTGAACGGACATCATAATCCTATGAATCACTCCGGACCACGTTTTCCTTTCTGCGACTCGCCGCCCTTCCCTTCCCATCATCCGCGCCTCTTCCGGCGATTGTAAAAGTCGCCACATTGCGCCGGCAATTGATTCCGAATCCGGCGTGACAATCAAACCTGTTTTCTCATGTTCAATCATCCTTGCCGGTTCACCCGAGTCCTTTGTTGTAATCACAGGCACACCGGACATCATGGCTTCCACTGCGACAAAACCATAATCTTCACGAACAGGAACAAACGGTACCGCTAAGGATTTTGCATAGAACTCATAGAGCTGCGAACGGGAAACATCTCCCAGAAATCGAACACGTTGACAACCGGCCGCCCGTTTTCGCAAAGATAATTCCTCTTCACCGGTGCCACTCACCAGCAAATCGATGTCTTCATTGATGGAAAGAAAAGCATCCAGAACCAGATCCACTCTTTTCCATGCGTGCAAGCGCCCGGCATGAAAGAAGTGTTCCGGCTGTCCCGACCGAAAAGCGCCGGAATCCGGAAGAGGCGGATGAAGCACATGCGAAGAGAGGCCGAGATACTTCTCCATTCTTTCTGCGACCTCATGACCAATCGCAAAACGACGATCCCGCGGGATTCGTGAGAGCGCGCGGAAATCCATTTCTCGAATCTGATCTCGCTGGGTGCGGGATAATTCACTTCCGTCGCTCCAGGAACCGAACATGTCGTAAAACACCCGCATGGTGTGCACCAGATAAAGAATGTGACCTGGATGGGAAATGTTGTAAGTAGGGGCCTTTGTGCTGAGGACAACATCGAACGAGCTTAAATCCAATTCGCTGACATGACGATAGGCTTCCAGGATCTGTACAAAGGAAGATTCGTCAACAGGAATGTCTATGCGTGTGAGATCCTGCCCGCTTTTCTGCAAAGCAGTCTGCAAACCATCATAGAATAATTCAGCACCGCCTTTGTACTTGGGATGAGTCGCGGCCAGTAAGGCGATTTTCACAAAACACCTCCAGGATCATGGCTACGGTTTCATTCCGATTACAGCATAATCCTGATTTCCAAATAACAGGTCCCTTAAAGGAGTCAACCGTCCGTCTTGATTCAAACTTTCCAGCGCCGGATCTTGTTGAACGGGACTAAGAAACAACGTTTCAATATTAACAAATCCATGAATCTTAAGTAGGAATTCGCAAGTCTTGTGAGGCACCGGTTGACGGTGTGTAGGATCCATATAGAAATTGCGCATTGCATAAACACTGAGTGGATTGATTGTTTCCAGGACGACACATCCGCCTGACCGAAGTTTTTCTCTGGTCAGGGTAAGCAGAGAAGAAATCTGGGCATAGGAGAGATGCTCGATCACTTGCAATGCTGTAACACCGGCCAGCATGTTATCGGTAAAGCGGGAAAGGCTTTCCAGAAGATCACCTTCCGAAGCTTTTAATCCAAGCGACCTGCAATGCGAAATCATCATTGGATTCAGATCAAAACCTTCCATATCGATCCCGGAAAAATAATTGAGTTCCAGGAGTTCTCCGCGTCCACATCCCAGATCGATAAATTTTGCATCTACTCCAAATCTGTCCGCAAATCGTTTTAAGATCGGCAAGTATACTTTTTGCCGCTCCAAAATATCTTCCCGCTTCCCACGACTTACATTCTCAAATTCGAAATAGAAAGCAGGAGTCAATGGATTTCTTTCTTTATTGATTTGCTGTTGGAATTCTTGAATAGCTTGAAAACTCCGCTCCATACGATTGAATGATTCTTGCCGTTCGATCGTGCGCTGTTCCAGGGAAGCGAGCGACTTTTCAAGTTCCTGAATTTTGCTCTCCACCGCGATTGCCCGATTTGACAAGGACTTTTTGAGTTCCTCATTTGAGTCCTTGATTCCGTTAACCGAATCAGACACTGAATTCTCGAATTCGTTGAGTGAGTCAGACATCGAGTCTAACCTCACACGATAATGACCGAGTGATTCCTCTAAACCGACGAAATCCTCTTCTCCGAGTCCAATTCTTTCAGAGAGGGCCAATACCTCCGAAGACTGTTTCAGTTCGAGCTCATTCAATCGCCTATCATTGCTGGAGACTTCTTCCAGGAGACGCCGTAATCGTATGTCCCAGGCCGATAAAACTCGAAACACCGCCGAATTAAATTCGACCTGACCACGATAGTAGATCCGCAATACACGAAGCAGCACCTTTTTGACGAATCGAATCCTTGTAGCCGGCAACAGATAGGCCGGGTTTTGCTGGGATTCGGCGAGATTGAGATCCGCTTGAATATTAGGAGGCGGTTCTAGTTCGGACGGGAACTGAACAGACGCGGGAATTCGGTCCTCGAGAAGGTGTTCTGTCGTATCTTCAAGGTCTGCTGCTTTGCTGAAAATATCTCTCACGATGTTCCGCTGCGGGATATCTTCCAAAAACTGGTTCAGATATTTAATTGATTAGTAATGAAACGCAAAAACCACTATATCGCCGGCGCGCTAACTCGTCAAGAGACGTTAGCTACGGATAAACCGTTAAAAAAATCAGGAGATGCGAACAAGATCTTTCTTTGAAAATACTTCAAATTTGACATTTTTGATTCTAGTGTTGAGCCGGGAATTCGAAAACTTCTGCCGAAGATTTTCCAACACAGCTTGCTCTTCTTTTCGATTCAGAGATGTCCATTTGCATTCTGCAACAAGATATTTGTCTTTTTCTTTCAAGTGGGTGACCAGATCGAATTCAATATTCGGCTCCCAGTAAAATGCTGAGCCTGGAAAGGCGTTTCTGCAAAAGATCTCCCAAAAATGGGAGGCATGAATATGGAGCAGTTTCTTCTTTTCTTTCAAACTCATCGTAGACCAGCGACTCCGGAATGGAACCACCGATCGATAATAAAAACTGATTGCAGGGTCTACAATTCTGTAGAGCGTGCGCTTCGTCGTATTGGTGGATTCACCGAATGGGATTTCACGGGAAATGAGCCCGGCGTCCAGCAGGGTGAGAAACGGCCTGGAAAGATTATTTTGAGTCGTTCCCAGACGTGAAGCGATTTCCGAAGGTTTTGAAACACCCCGGCCTACCATGTCCAGGA
>JBKKAT010000874.1:0-2661 GCA_046714535.1 Acidobacteriota bacterium
GTATCTTCTACTGCTACGTGATTGCTTGTAATGACAAGCTCCGGTTTAAAGAATTCCTTTAAACCGCCCTTTTCTTTTGGTTGTAGAGCTTGCGTTAGCGAGGTTGTGAAGAGAGCACACAATAGTAGAACCCAGATTTTTTGATCTCTCATAATTATCCCTCCTCCACCCGTAGTAGACTTCAAAGAGAATTTTCTGTCAACGCGGATACAGAAAGACTAACAAACTTGCCAAGGATCCTGAATTGCTTAAGTACAACAGAAATCTTTTTCCTTCAGCGTTTTCACTCCTTCCCGGATCAGCAGCCCGGCGATCAGAAGACCTGCCACAGAATCGATCCACCAGAGTTCAAAGAAATAATTCAGTAGTAAACCGATCAGTAAGGCGATTGACAACAAGATGCAGCCCAGTGTTTGTTTCGAATCAGCCAGTAAGCTGCGGCTCTTGATTTGTCTTGCTGTGCGAACCTTCAGATAAAAGAGGGCAGGCATCACTATCAAGGATGCGACAGCAATCAAAATCCCGAGTAGCGTTTTTTCTGCGGCTTCCTTGCCCACTAAGTTTTGCACTGATCCAAAAATAACGTAGCTCGCAAGAATAAAGAACGTATAGCCAACAAGTTGGACCGCCCTTCTTTCGACTGCATGTTCTTGTTCGGGTGAGATCTTGCCATTATTTCGGAACCTCCAGATCATCACGCTTCCGGAAAGCGATTCCACAAAACTGTCGCTGCCAAATCCAATGAGAGCCGTGCTTCCGGCAGCAACCCCGGCAAGAATGGATACAACACCTTCGACCAGGTTATAACCAACAGTGAAGTAAGAGAGCCACAAAGCTCTTTTCTGCAACGTCATGCTTTAGCCTCAACGCGTTTTCCTTCCAACCATAAATAAAGAGTGGGTAGAACGATGAGAGTGAGCAACGTGGATGTGATCAACCCACCGATCACAACCGTAGCAAGCGGCCGCTGTACTTCCGCGCCGGTACCGGATGAAATCGCCATTGGTAAGAATCCAAGACTCGCCACCAGAGCAGTCATCAAAACGGGCCGGAGTCGCAACGTCGCTCCCTTGCTGATAGCTTCCCTCAATGAAATGTCGGTTTGCTTCGACCGCAGTTGATTAATGAACGTGATCATCACCACACCATTCAAAACTGCAACTCCTGAAACCGCAATAAACCCGATCCCCGCGCTCATTGAAAAGTTCATTCCACGCAGCAGTAGTGCAAGTATCCCGCCTGTAATTGCAAATGGAATTCCTGTAAACACGAGCAAAGACTGGCGAAAGGAATGAAAAGCGACAAACAGAAGCAGAAAGATCATGGCGAACGTGATAGGCACCACAACCATCAAGCGATTTCGTCCGCTTTCCAGATGCTCGAACGTTCCACCCCATTTCACGGTGTAAGCGGGAGGAAGCTGGACATCACTGTCGATTTTTGCCTGTGCTTCTCTCACAAACGATCCGATGTCCCTGTTTCTGACATTCGCTTCAACCGTGATCAGTCTTTGCGCATTTTCGCGGCTAACCTCAGCGGGTCCTTCTTCGCTCTTGATAGCAGCGAGATGCTTTAGTGGAATCAGCTCTCCCTGTTTTCCGCTTACGAGGAGTTTCCCAATGCTTTCTGCATCCGCAACTTCTGAAGCAGGAAAACGGACCATCAAATCGAACTTCATGAAACCTTCCAGAATGTTGCCAACCTGAATCCCGGCCACCGCTGACTGAATCACTTCGTGCACGTCCTGAACATTAATTCCGTACCGCGCAATCAGATTGCGATCGATTTCTATTTGCAACATCGGGAGCCCGCGCGTTTGTTGAACTTTGACGTCCTCTGCGCCCGCTACCTTCTGAAGAACCGCCGCTATTTGATTCGCGCTCCGGAAGAGCTGATCCAGATCATCGCCGAAAATCTTGACAACGATATCGGACCGTGCGCCGGTCCCTTCGATCAGTTCCATCATCCGGAATTTGATCGGCTGCGAGAAAGAGCCGACGACTCCGGGCATTTCTTCAAGAATCTCAGACATTTCTTCCACGAGATCATTCTTGTTCTTTCCTGCGCGCCATTGAGATTTCGGTTTCAAATAAATGTACGTATCTGCCATCTCTGGTCCCATAGGATCTGTCGCGATCTCAGGGCGTCCTATCCGGCTCACCACGGTCTGTACCTCCGGAATTTCCTTGAATGCTTTTTCGATCAACGAAGTTTGACGCACAGTTTCTTTCAACGAAACGCTTTTTAGTCGCGAGTGGTTCACAGCTACTGCTCCTTCATCCAACTCAGGCAAAAATTCGGAACCAAGCAATAGGAAAAGAGACAAGCAGGCAACAACAAAAACAGCAGCAAGCGAAACAGTGAACGCTCTTTTTTGGAGGCTATATCGGAGCAAAGGTTCATACCTTCGCTGTAGCCAGAGCATCAGACGATTTCCCCGTTCTTTCTCTTGCTCCTTCAGAAACATGGCACATAAAGCGGGGATCACCGTAAAGCTGAGGATAAAAGCTCCTGAAAGCGCGAGGATCACGGTGAAAGCCATCGGACGGAACATCTTCCCTTCAATTCCAACGAGCGAGACGATCGGGATGTAAGCAGCGATAATAATCAATTGTCCGAACTGGCTCGCGCTCAAAACCTCTGATCCGCCCTGTTCAACGA
>JBKKAT010000875.1:0-5440 GCA_046714535.1 Acidobacteriota bacterium
GTCCTGGACTGATGCATCTCCTTCCGTGGCGATGGCGATGATGTTTCCACCGCGGGATTTTGCTTCCATGACATTGCTTCTAATCTTTTCGTAGTGGCGGTCCTGCGGCATCACAGCAACGACCGGCATTTTTTCATCGATCAACGCGATCGGTCCATGTTTCATTTCGCCGGCCGGATAGCCTTCGGCATGGATGTAGGAAAGTTCTTTCAGCTTTAACGCCCCTTCCAGCGCAATCGGATAGTTGATACCACGGCCCAGATAGAGAAAATCGCCCCGTTCGATGTAATCCTCAACCAGAGCTTCGATCAAATCATGTTTCTGCAAAATGACTTCCACAAGGTTGGAAATCGTTGTCATGGATTGGAGGCGTTTCACGGCCTGTTCCGCAGTCATTTGTTTTTGCAACCGGGCCATATAAATCGCGAACAGATACAACGCTATGATTTGCGTAGTAAATGCTTTTGTCGAAGCGACGCCGATTTCCGGTCCTGCATGCGTGTAGATGGTCCCCTGCGTTTCGCGGGTAATCATGCTTCCCACAACGTTGGAAATCGCCATCGTAAGAGATCCCAGATTCCTGGCTTCACGAACCGCTGCAATTGTGTCGGCTGTTTCACCGGACTGCGTGATGGCCATGGTCAATGTATTTGGTTTCACCACCGGATTTCGATAGCGAAATTCCGAAGAAATATCCACTTCGGCCGGAACACGCGCCAATTCTTCCAGCAAAAACTTTCCCACCAGCGCTGCATGCCAGGAAGTCCCGGCTGCCACGAAATTGATTTTCTCAACCTGTGCAAGCTGCTCTTCTGAAATCTCAAATTCTTCCAGGTAAACTCTACCCTTGCTCAAAGAGAAACGGTCCACGATGGTTTCGCGGATGGCCCATGGCTGCTCAAAAATCTCCTTGAGCATGTAATGCGGATAGTCCCCTTTTTCCGCGAGATTCGCGTCCCAGGTGATGTTTTGCGGATCGCGCGAAACGGGCTCTCCTTCTAAATTGAAAAGCTGTACTCCCTCTTTCGTGACAATAACCATTTCCCGGTTATCCAGAAACAAAACATCGCGCGTATGCGAAAGAATCGCAGGTGTATCGGAAGCAAGAAAAAATTCATTTTCGCCAAGCCCGACAACGAGGGGTGGTCCATTTCGAATGCCGACGATTTTATTCGGCTCCTTCGAGCTAAGTATGCCGCAGGCATAGATTCCCCGAATTTCAGCGAAGGCCTTTTTTACCGCAGATTCCAAATTGCCGTTGTAATGTTTCTCCAGCAGATGGGCAATGATTTCCGTATCGGTTTCCGTAACAAACTCGTGCCCTTCCTGTTGAAGCTGCTCTTTTAACTCCAGATAGTTTTCAATGATGCCGTTGTGCACGACCACAATTCCCCCGGTGCAATCGCGATGCGGATGAGCATTTTCTTCCGTGGGGCGGCCATGCGTGGCCCAGCGGGTATGCCCCAACCCGTAATAGCCGTCAATTGGCTCCGCCTCAATCGCATTTTCCAGATTGGAAAGCTTCCCTGCACTGCGCCGAATGCTCACCCCCTGACCATTGACAACCGCGATTCCCGCGGAGTCATAGCCGCGATACTCGAGTCGCCGGAGAGTATCAATTAAGATGGGTACTACTTCTTTTTGACCGATGTAACCAACAATTCCACACATAATAAAGAAGGCTCAAGAGGCTCAAAAAGCTCAAGAGGCTCAAAAAGCTCAAGAGTTCAAGCTATATAATGCTGCTTTTTAGGCAGGAGTCCAATCGCGTTTCCGCGAATTGTTGTGTCACTTCTTCGTGGGTGGCTTATTTTGTAGTTTTCTTCTTGGGTTTCCAGCTGGTTTTGTTCACCTGTCGTCCACGGGCGATGGCCAACGCATTTTCAGGAACATCCTCGGTGATGCTGGATCCAGCTGCCACGTAAGCCCCCTTCTTCACCGTCACGGGAGCGATCAATTGGGCATCACTTCCGATGAAAACATCATCTTCAATAACGGTGGGATGTTTTTTTTCGCCATCGTAGTTGCAAGTAATCGTCCCGGCCCCGATGTTCACATTTTTGCCGATCGTGGCGTCGCCCAGATAAGACAGATGATTCGCTTTGGTTCCTTCCCCCACAAACGATTTCTTCAACTCCACAAAATTTCCAATTCGCACCCCGGTTTGCAAATAGGTATCCGGGCGAATTCTTGCAAAAGGACCAATCTTAACGCCGGGTTCGAGATGAGCAGAATCGATCGAGCTATTTTCGTAGATCGTGCACCGACTGTCGATGTAGGAATCCGTAATTCGGCAGTTCGGATAAATCGTTACTTCTGAACCAACCAGTGTGCCACCTTCCAGATAAATATTGGGGTGAAGCACCACATCGCTGCCGAACTGTACTTCGGCATCGATATATGCGGTTGCCGGATCGATCATCGTTACGCCTTTCAGCATCCAATTTTGATTGATTCGCTTTCGAAGAATACGATGAGCTTCTGCCAGCTCGACTTTTGTGTTGATCCCCATAACTTCATCCGAATTCACTTTCTGGGGAAGTACATTCCAATTTCTTTCCAGAGCGAGCGAGATCAAATCAGGCAGGTAGTATTCCTTTTGTTTATTCTCCGCTTGAACCAGCGGAAGCAATTCGCGCGTTCTGGCAATATCAAATACATAAACTCCGGCGTTTACTTCGCGAACTGCTTTTTCCGTTTCGTCTGCGTCCGCTTCTTCGACAATGCGCTGGATGGTTCCCTGTTCATTTCTAATCACGCGCCCGTATCCGGTTGGATCTTTGTATTCGGTTGTGAGCAAAGTAATCGTCGTATTTCTTTGCTTGTGAAGATGGATCATCCCCAGAAGCGTGGAAGTCTGCAGGAGAGGAGTGTCTCCATTCAGAACGAGAACGAGTCCCTCTATCGCAGGATAATGTTTCAAGAATTCCGAGACCGCGTGCGCAGTTCCGTGTTGTTGTTCCTGAACCACGAAGTCAACCGGTTTTTCTTTGAGCACGTCCATAATCTGATCACGCTGATGTCCCACCACCACCGCGCACGTTTTTGGAGAAAGGGCTGCCACAGATTCTTGAACGTACAAAATCATCGGTTTTCCGCACAAAGGATGAAGCAGCTTGGAGAGCTTCGACTTCATTCTTTTGCTTTGCCCTGCGGCCAAAATACAAACGTGTAAATCCATTTTGGAAGACTCGAAGAGGCTTTTTAACTCTGATATCATAACGTAATTTAACACAGAGACACAGAGAAAAAATTGCTCATTGCTCTGTGGCTCTGTGCCTCTGTGCTAAATAAAGTTTTTGGGGGCTCATGGATCCGGTAACACACGGTTTAGCGGGCGCATTGATTGCAGAAGCGGGGTTCACGCAACGCCTGGGAACGCGCTGCCGGTATGTGCTGGCAGCCGCGGCAATATTCCCTGACAGCGATATTGTTTACCGGTTCGAAAGTCTTCCCACTTACATCGCAAACCATCGAGGCATAACGCATTCGTTTTTGGGACTTCTCGCGAGCGGCCTGTTGTTCGGAATTATTTTCGGACGACTGGACGAAGAGAGAAGGTACTTACCCTGGATCGCAGCGTCATGGGTCGCACTTTTCAGTCACCAGATCCTGGATTTAATCACTTCCTATGGGACGGTTGTCTTATATCCGTTTTCCAACACTAGATTCTATTTTGACTGGGTATTTATTCTGGATCTATTCCTCACGGGGACCCTTCTGGTGAGCTTGATTCTTGCGCGACTGAAACCACCCCGGGCGGAACGACGCGCAAAATGGGGACTATGGATTGCTTCCGGTTACATTGCCTTCTGCGCACTCAATCACACAATCGCAGTGCATCAACTGGAAATTGCTGCAGAAGAAAACCGGATTCCCTATCAAAGGGTGGCAGCCATTCCCCAGCCGCTCCTTCCCGTAAGATGGTCCGGTATCCTGGATGAGGGAATGCATTATTATCAAGTTCCCTTCTTCAGTTTCCTGAAACCAAAACCTCCGTTTCAGGTTTTTACAAAAACAACGGGATCCTATTTTGAGCAGAAAGCGCGGGCATCTGAATTGGGTTTGCTGTATTTCTGGTTCGCCCGTTATCCTGTTGTACAGGAAAAAGTGCATGGCAGAATCCATGTCATTGAATTCTCGGACTTGCGCTTCTATATTCGACTGCACCGTTTTCCGGTGCGCAAACCCTTTGTATTGCATTTTAAAATAGATGAAGCCGGAAATATTCTGGAGAGCCGGTTTACACGGATATAAGCATGGAAATAAGAACTTTGCACAATTTAGAAGAATTCCAGCGTTGCGTGGAGATTCAAAAAGAAGTTTGGGGATTTGACGATCCTTATGACATTGTGCCATTGCCGCTTCTGGTTGTATCGGAACGAAACGATGGCATCGTGCTGGGCGCGTTTGAAAACAATGAAATGATCGGATTCGTTTATAGCTTGCCGGGAACTCATCGAAATCTGAAAGTTCAATGGTCGCACATGCTCGCGGTCATTTCCTCTTTGCGAAATACGGATATCGGTTACAAACTGAAAATCGCGCAGTATCAGGCTGCTCAGAAAATGGGGTACGACGTGATCGAGTGGACCTACGATCCGCTCGAAAGCAAGAATGCGTACTTCAATCTTCACAAACTTGGATGTATAGCCGAAGAATATGAAACCAATATCTACGGAATTACTTCGAGTCCCTTGCATTCCGGTACGCCGACCGACCGCTTGATCGCCAGCTGGCCCATTCCTCCTTTGAAAAAGGAACTTCCGGAATTCAAAACGATTCCGTCCGGTGAGGCACTGATTACAGCTACGCATTTTGAAGAGGGCGCGCTCATGATCGATGACGTTCATCTGAACCGGAACGAAGAGTACCTCTTTATGGAAATTCCTTCTGACATGCAGCATCTAAAAACTGTATCGGCAGAAGGACCTCTTCGATGGAGACTCAAAACACGCGACGCATTTACGCACTATCTCCATTCCGGCTATGTGGTCTATTCCTTTTTGAGGTTCCGCGAAGAAACTCCCACCCGCAGTTTTTATGTGTTGAAGAAAAAGTAACGCGGCGGGTCCCGCCAGCGGAATGTATTAAGTCAGGTACCCGGCCAGCAGCAGATCGGTAAAGTAAAAGACAACAATGCCGGCAAAAAAAGCGAGCGAAAGACTCAGACTTCTCGATTCATTGATGATCGGTACGAGATCGGAAGCCGCGATGTAGAAAGTGACTCCCGCTGAGAAAGGGAGGGCATATTTAACAGTTTGACTGAAAAAAGAGATCAGGACCGCCCCCAGGATTGTGGAGAGCGCAAGAACCGCAGAAGCATAAATGGCTGTTCGCCTGCTTCTGCCGCTTGCCAGCATGATGGAAGAAATCGTAAAGCCTTCCGGAATTTTATGCAGCACAACAGCGCCAAACATCAGCAAACCCAGTTTGGGTG
>JBKKAT010000876.1:0-2564 GCA_046714535.1 Acidobacteriota bacterium
CAAGGGTATCAGCCATGTTATGGGGACATATGAAATCTTTGCTGGAGAACGGTTCGTAGGATTGAGTTTCGCCGACTAAGGTTTGACCACTTCCACCACAACGTTCGGGGTGTATTCGCCAAACCACTCTACATTTTCCTGCAGCATGCGCCATTGAAAATTGTAATTACCTGCGGTAATGGGGGCAGTAACGGTATGAGAAAATAACACGGTTGATCCCGGTTCAACTGGCAAATCAATACCGACACGCCCCACGCTCCATGTTTTGTTGTCCGGTGGATTCTGCACACCAAGCCGGTACATGTCTTCCGTTTTCCATCTGTTACTGCCACTGTTTTTCATGGTGACAGAGATACTGTAATTTTGACCAGCCTCCATGGAGGAAGGAACGGACTGCGAGACGAATGTCGCCGCGTTTGGCGCACGAAAGACATTCATTTCGATGATTTTTGTTGGCTCACCAAACGATCCAGCAGGATTTCGCATTCTCCATTGAAGTTGATATTTCCCCTCATCCCAGGGGGCCGTAACATTGAAATTGAAAGTGAATGAACCGCCTGGCAGGACATCGGAAGAGAGTTGCACACGATCCGTACCCCAGTTCTTGCCACCACCGCTGTTTTGCAGTGCCAGTTCATGTTCGTTCGGCTTCCAGGTGGTGCCGCCCGTATTCTTCATTGTGATCCACAGTGGATATTGCTGTCCGGCGCTCATGGAAAGTGGAGCACCGTGAGAGATGAATATTGCACTATCTGCCGCGCCTGTGACAGTTACTACCGTATTAGGAGTTACGTTGCCGAACCGTTCGACTCCTTCGCGAAGCATCCCCCACTGAAAGTTGTATGTGCCGGCAACCGGTGGCGCCGTTATAGAAAATTCAAACGTCGTTTGCTCCCCGGGCGCAACAGAAGCCGGCAGTGGAATCCGGTTTGTGCCCCACAGCGGATTATCGTATGGATTCTCCGAACCAAGACAGTAGCCGTTTTGAGCACTCCAGATTGTATCGCCGTCATTTCTCATCGTCACCTGAACAGCGTAGTCTTGTCCTGCTGTCATACTCTTCGGGATCGTGTGGGAACTGAACTGAGCGGCATTCTTGAATGAGGAGCTGGGAACAAATTTAGCAGTGTATGTTTGATCGGAATCAGCGATCGAAATGATATGGACAGGCGCAGCTTCATCAGACCAGGAATCAAAGCTGTAACTGACACCATTCAGCGATTGCGGCGAGATGACTCCGAGTGTTCTTGTCTTGCCAATGACTGCGGCTTCGGAATAGGGAGTTTTGTAGGCGCCGCCATCCAGTAGAACCTGCAGGCCTGGCGGATCCGTTGCGAGATGAATCTTCGACTTGCGCGGGAAAATATCACGATGACTTGTTGCTGTCGTGCCGTTTTGATCGCGAGCTATTAGCTGAATGCGATAATGACTGTCTCCGTTTGTTCCACCGCCGGTAGGAATGGAGAATGACGCACTTTTTACGCTCGCAATCGGTCCAAGAAAAAGATGCTCCTTATCTTTCTGTATCAAATACACTTCCCATGTAAAAGCGCGAAGTGACAGAATCCCATCGTCAACATCCGTTGCTGAACCTTCAAAGCGGATCGTGTCTCCTGCTTTGAAGAACGCTCCGGGTGGTGGTGAATGGATGGTTGCGACCGGAGGCGTGTTTGCTATCACTTTCAGCGATGCGTTTTCGCTGGAAACTTCTTTTCTTTTCGAATCGCGCACGATGCACCGGAACTTCGCACCGTTATGCTCTTTCGCAGCAACTTGAATCGTATAGGTTGGCACAGTTGCTGAAGCAATATCAACATGATTTCTTTGCCACTGGTAAGAAAGAGGACCATTACCTGATGCGCGAACTTCAAAGGTAACCGGACTGTTTTCCACAACGGTTTGATCAAACGGCTGCTGACCGATTTGTGGTAAATCAAGACCGGTGTACTGAATCTTGTAAATGCTGCGCCTGCCCCGGTTAGCCCAGTAGAGCGCACCATCCGGTCCTGTTACCAAAGAAACCTGAGTGGTGCACCCAGGGGCCGACGGCAAATTTTTCGCGAACGGAGTCACTTTTGCATTTGCGGGATCCAGCACATGGATCCACGCATTGCAATAGTCCATAAAGAAGTATTTTCCAAAATATTCTTCAGGAAATGTTTTTTGCGGAGGTTGATAAAAAGTTCCTCCGCTGATTGCGTAACCTTCGTTCTCTCCCTGTCCGTGTCTGTATGAGTGAATAGGATCTGTAAACCCGGGCTTCAGTGAGTTGCATTTTCCTTCACAAGCAGGCCATGAAAAATTTGCAGCGGCAACTCCAACATCAATTTCTTCCCAGAGATCGTTTCCTACATCATTGATATACAGGTTGCTGGTGCCAGGTTGGAACGCGATTGTGAAAGGATTACGGACACCCAGTATCCAGATTGCGCGATACACGCCGGTGACTGTTGAATAGAAAGGATTGTCGTTTGGAGGCGTGCCGTCTTTATTGATTCGCAAAATTTTACCCTTGCGGGTTGCCATCGACTGCGCGTTTGCCCCGTTTGTATTATCCCCTACAC
>JBKKAT010000877.1:0-3856 GCA_046714535.1 Acidobacteriota bacterium
ATCTACGCGCATGCGCCAAGGGTCCCGATTGTAACCTACACAAGCGCGAACCAGGTACGGCTGGGTAGAGCATTACAGAAAAAAGGGGCTTTCTGGAATATGACGATGCCCCTGAACACGGACGATCTGTCGCACATCATGCGGATCGCACATAAGATGGAGGAATATCAGGAACAAGCTCTCGCCAGCAAAAACGATTTTACGCAATTGGAAGAAGGAATTGCGCGTATGTTCGTGCCTCTGAAAGATAAATTCCCGGAAAAATTCACATTTGAGCAGGATGAGTTAATCCAGGGAATCGTGGAACTGCTGGCTGATATTCTGCAGGTAGATAAAACGTCTTTGATGTTATTGAATCCTGAAAATGGTGAGTTGCGAATCAAAGCGGCAAAAGGGTTGACACCTTATGTGATGCAAAACTCCGTTCGAAAAGTGGGAGAGGGCATTGCAGGCTGGGTCGCTAAAGAAGGAAAGCCCTTGCTGATCAAAGACGTCCAAAAAGACCGCAATTTTTCGGAGTCCGCTTTCTTTCATCAGTACACAACGAAATCGCTTGTATGCGTCCCGTTGAAAGTCGGCGAACGGATCATCGGAGTTTTAAGCGCAAACAATCACTTATCGGGAAAGCCCTTTGATGAAAAGGATCTGTACCTTGTAACGATATTTTCACATCTGCTTTTGCTTACGCTTTACAATGCCCAGCTGCATTATGATCGTGAAAAGTTTTATGAAAAGGAAACGGAAATCGGAAACCTCAACCGTAAAATTACAGCGACGCTTGAGCCAAAAGTTCTTTTTCACGTTTTGTTGAATGAATGCGCCTCCATTTTTAAGGCGGAATATGCATTTCTTTTTAATCTTGAGGAGAAAGGTTCGGATTTGATCCTGTATTACGTGAACGGAAGCCGGTTTGAAGAGATTCAGGTGCCTTCACAATATGTTCGGCCCTGGCTTTCGCAAAGAAAAGAAGCCGCTCTGACTACGGGAGAGTCAAATCGTAAAGAATTTGAGCTGCTCCATAATCTTACGCGCCTGGAATTCCGGAGCTGGTTATCCATCCCTCTCATTTTGCATGACAAACTTGCAGGATCGCTGGAACTTGCTTCTCCGGACCCGACACGGTTTAAAGCTCAAGACTTGCAACTGATGGTTCGAACGGGGCAACAGGCATGTCTCGCCATTAACAATGCACGTTTATACATGAAACTATTGCACAGCATTAAAGAAATCAGCGACGCACGGAAAGAAGTGGATCGTGTGCGCCGTGGCCAGTTCCTCTAGGACAGAATTCTCAAATCTCAAATCCGAAAGTCCAAAGAAATTCCAAACATCAATTTTTGATTTTTCAAACCGGCCTTCGGGTGACAGTTTAGAATTTGAGCTTTGGTGATTGGCTCTTATTTGGATTTTCGGATTTGTTTTTTGGAGTTTATGCTTCCAGAGCTCTGTTGATTGCTTGTTCCGCTTGAAGTACCGTAACTGAGTGTCACCCGAAGCAAAGCGTTCTCTGATTTCACGCATTCAGGAGCATCCATTTCTTTTCTTAAGTGGAATCATGCTCCTTTCCACGCTTGCCGTCTATTTGCCATTCTGGTTTGAAGATATTTCGGTGATCGTTCGTCACTGGGATGGCCCGTTGTATCTGTACATTGCCAAAACATTCTATGTCGTGCCGCCGGATCATCCATTTGCAAGCGCTCTGCCGGCCACATATTACGCTGCTGAGTTTCCACTTTATCCGATTCTGATTCGAATCATGACCTGGTTTACTCTGGGAAATTATCCTTCTGCGATGATTTTGGCGACGCTCATTTCGTCGATGGCTGCCACCTGTTTGTTTTATCAGCTGCTTAAAGAATGGCGCCTGGTAAAATCGCCCCTCTGGACGGCAGTTCTGTTTTGCTTCGTTCCGGCCCGGTGGCTACTTTCCCATTCGATCGGATCTTCAGAGCCCCTGTTCTTTTGCCTGATTTTTGCTGTATTTCTTGCACACAGAAGACAAAAACATCTGTGGACCTTCGTTTGCCTTTCTCTGGCGGCAATTTGCAGACCCCCCGGCGTATTGCTCGTTGGGACTGTTGGAATTTTTTACTTAATGGAACGAAGGTGGAAGTTGTTTTTCCTGCTGCCGATCACTCTCCTAAGCCTCATCGGGTTGTTCGCATACCATTACGTGGTTTTGGGAGACTTTCTGGCATCGTTCCATGTTCATTCCACCATGGGCTTTGTTTCGTCCGCCACCAACCAGTCTTCCGTGAATCCTTATCCACTGGCAATCTATCGCTTTTACGCTGCCCGCCCAAATTTTCACAGCACCGAAGTTTACCTGCTGCTGTATGTTCTGAGTTTGATCGGAGTGCTGGCCCTTTGGAAACAAAAACAACTCTTCATCTTCAGCCTGATCTATTTCGTTTTTGTCTGTTTCCTCTTCAATTACGATTTGTCCCGATTCCTCCTGCCCATCATGCCTTTCACGATTCTTATTGCATTTGACGAAATTTTCTCAAGACGTAGTTTCCGGATTGTAGTCTTTCCTTTCTACGTCTACCTCGCTTACACATTCGTCAAAGGGTTCCTGCCACTCGCCGTATGCCGGCCGGAAACCTTTCAACTGCTTCTCTATCAGATAAAAACGTTGCCTTGAGATGAACCGATACTTTCTTGATATTCCAGGCGGGTCTGTTTACGATTACTAGATGTCCAAAAAAATTATCCTGACGGCAACCATTCTACTACTGGTCGGACTTACCTTCTGGCTTTCTTCCACCGGTAAACGAAGCAAGGAGCCAAAATATCGCACGGAGAAAGTAGAACTGGGGGACATTACTGCAACAGTCACCGCCACCGGAACTCTATCTGCCTTTGAAACAGTGCAGGTGGGAAGTCAGGTTTCCGGCATTATCTCAAAAATATATGTGGACTTTAATTCGAAAGTAACAAAAGGTCAGCTAGTTGCTGAACTGGATCCTACATCTTTTCAAGCCCAGTTAGACCAGCGGCGTGCCGATTTGGAAAAGGCGCGCGTAGAAACAAGAAATGCCCAAATCGCTTACGGACGGGCGAAGAATCTGGTGGAAAACCAGCTCCTTGCTAAATCAGAATTCGACATGGCGAGCGCAAATCTTCAAAGCAATCAAGCCAGTGTAAAGCAGGCTGAAGCCGCATTGCGCCAGGCCGTTACGAATCTCTCCTATACAAAAATTGCTTCACCCATCGATGGGGTTGTGGTGGATCGGCAGTACGATATCGGTCAAACGGTCGCTGCCTCGTTTCAAGCCCCCACGCTCTTCACAATTGCCCAGGACCTGAGGAAAAAGCAGGTGTCTACCAATATCGATGAAGCTGATATTGGAAAAATCAAAGTTGGAAACATAGCCACTTTCAATGTGGATGCTTTCCCCGATCGTAAATTCGAGGGAACCATTTCACAAGTTCGATTGTCTACGCAGGTTGTGCAGAACGTCGTCACTTATCCGGTACTGATTGATGTTGCCAATCCGGAACTCGATCTCAAACCGGGAATGACTGCGAATGTTACGATTCCTGTTGATAATAAAACCGGTGTATTGAAAGTGCCGAACGCCGCGCTTCGTTTTCGGCCTGATCCTGCCGATCTGGCTGAGAAGCCTCGCAAGGAAGAAAGAGGAGCCCGCAGAAAAGAAAGCGTTGTCTTTTCTATGAACGAAGAAGGCAAGTTGAAACCCGTATCCGTAAGGACATCGATTACAGATGGGAATTTTACCGCCATTGAATCAAAGGATTTGAAACCGGGACAAACCATTGTTGTCGGTCTAACCACCGCCCGCGCAATGGAATCCACTGGCGGGATGAATCAGCAGCAAGGCGGCAGACGAAG
>JBKKAT010000878.1:0-4975 GCA_046714535.1 Acidobacteriota bacterium
CTTGTACACAGACTGTCCAGGTCGGTAGTGGATTCCCCACTTGCGACTTTGAATTCGCTCCAGAAGACCCGAATATTGGCGATCAAGTAGCCTTTGACGCTTCGAACAGTACAGATCCGGAAGGTGGTACGCTTACGTTTGCCTGGAATTTTGGCGATGGCAGCACCGCTTCCGGTGAGGTTGTGACTCATGCATTCACGTCTGAGGGTACCTTCTTAGTCGTACTGACAGTTACGGATCCTGAAGGGAACTCTACCACTTGCAGTCAAGCCGTTAGCGTTGGTTCCCAACCGCCGGAATGTGCATTCACCGTGAGCCCGAATCCAGCCGATATCGGTGATACGGTTAATTTCAATGCAACAGCCAGCACAGATCCGGACGGTACAATCGTGAATTACGCCTGGGATTTTGGTGACGGTACACCGCCACTCGATCCTAATACCGATCCTACGGTATCGCACGTCTTTACGACCGATGGTACTTTCACGGTGACTCTGACTTTGACGGACAATGACGGCAATACCTCCACTTGTACGCAAACTGTAACCATAGGTTCGGAACCTCCAACCTGTGCCTTTACAGTGAGTCCGAGTGCGGCAGGAATTGGTGATACGGTTAGCTTTAACGGTTCCGCCAGTACAGATCCGGATGGTACGATAGTGAATTTTGCCTGGGATTTCGGTGATGGCACTCCGCCACTTGATCCGAACACAGATCCTACGGTTACTCACGTCTACACATCTGCGGGCACATTCATCGCAAGCCTGACCGTGACGGATAACGATGGGAATTCAGTTACCTGTACTCAGGACGTCGAAATTTCTACCGGTACGGCACCTACTTGTGGAGCTTCCGGAAGTCCAAATCCAGCGGATATTGGACAGACCGTTAACTTTACCGGTACGGCGAGTGATGTTGATGGTGGTCCACTCACCTTCAATTGGACCTTTGGAGACGGCGGTTCATCGTCGGCCCAAAATCCAAGCCATGTGTTTAACAGTGGTGGTACCTTTACGGTAACATTTACGGTTACTGATAACACAGGTCTTCAGTGCGTAGATGAGGTGGAGATTCTGGTGGAAGAACCACTGCCGGCGCTTTCAATTGATAACGTTACACAAGCCGAAGGGGACGCTCTGTCGACGACGTTCACCTTCACCGTAAGTCTATCGGCAGCAAGTGCAAACTCCGTTACGGTAAATTTTGCAACGGCCGACGGAACTGCAACGGTGGCTGGTAATGATTACGAGACTGCCGGGGGTACATTGACCTTTAATCCTGGTGTTACTGTCCAGACTATCGATGTGACTGTTAATGGGGATCTTGTCGCGGAAGGTAATGAGACGTTTAATGTTAACCTGACCGGCGCCGTCAATGCCACGATTGCGGATTCGTCAGGTCTAGGCACGATAGTGGATGAAATTACGGATCTCTGATCTTTGAAGCCGTAACGACGGTTAGCCCAAAGTTAGTTATAATAGAGGGGGCCAATTTGGCCCCCTCTTTTGTTTTGTATGCTCTTGTCTTATATTTTTAAACGCGTATGAAGATTTTTCGTTTTTGGTTTGTGCCTGTTTTTCTTGCGGCAACGCTTGTTGTTTGCAAACAAGTTGATTTAACCGCTCCATCCGGCGCCGAAATCCATCTTACGGCGCAACCGGGCAGCATTAATCTGGGACAGACATCTACCATTACGGTTACAGGAACGCGTGATGGCGGAGCTCCTCTACCGGATGGAACCGTGATTCGATTCACAGTGAGTGATAGTCTGGGAGCCATTACACCCAATCCGGTGGAAACCACAAACGGAATTGCTACGGCTACTTTTATCGCTGGTCAGAGATCCGGCACCGCGGTCATTACCGCGTTTTCAGGCGAAATTGTTTCCGATCCTACAGCCGATATTGTGATTGGCGAGGCGCGTGTCGGACGAGTGATACTCACAGCCGATCCATCCGGTTTGCCACCGGAAGGTGGCACAGTGCAGCTTCAGGCGTTTGTACGAGACGAAGATGGAAATCCTGTTTCAGGCGTGCAGGTTTTCTTTTCGACAACCAATGGTTCGCTTGGCTCTCACGGTGAACCGGTTCGCACCAACTCGCAGGGGATTGCAAGAGACACACTAACAACTCAAGGACCAGCGACGGTTACCGCAGTTGCCGGTGCAGAAGAAGACACGGTATCCATTTCTATCGGAACGCAAGAGCCTCCACTCTGTGGCGCCTTTGTATCTCCCACGACTGCAGCGATCGGACAAGACATAACCTTTGTAGATACCAGCACTCCGGAGAGTACGCGTCAAACATCCAGATGGAGTTTTGGAGATGGCAATTCAAGGAACGGTTTGGTTGTATCACACTCGTACGATGATGCGGGCACTTTTGTTGTTGTGCATACCATAACCGATACCCAGGGATTGAGCGATACTTGTACCCCGATCGTGATCACTGTGCAGCCTGGAACACCACCGGTCTGCTCATTTGTTTTTGCCCCCGCGAATCCCGCTGCCGGTGAGGCTGTTTCATTCGCGGATACCAGTTCGGATCCGGATGGCGTCATCGAACAATCGATATGGGACTTTGGCGATACTGAAACCGCGACAGGGCGTACTACAACTCACACCTACGACACCGCGGGCAGTTTCGTCGTGCGGCACACTGTAACCGATAACCAGGGGTTAAGTAGCGGCTGCGTTCAAACAATCAATGTATCCAGTGGCGCTCCCACGTGTAACTTCACGTTTACTCCGAGTGGCGCACTGACGATAAACTTTGATGCATCATCAAGTACTGACAACGATGAAGGTGGGCAACGTATTGTTACTTATGATTGGGATTTTGGGGATGGACAAAGTTCCACGGAGACTATCCCTGGAACCAGTCACACATATTCATCGGCCAACACATATGTTGTAAACCTCGAAGTTACCGATGATGAGGGGGACAAGACGCCCTGTACCAAGAATGTTGCGGTCAATCCTTAGCCGTTTGATTCGCACGCTCCTTTCAAAGTATAATTTTTTGCACAACCTGAAGGGCGAAGTGTTTGCATCGCTCAATGGCTGTCGCAAATGACACAATCCATAGAAAAACTTCAAAAGAAACTGGATAAAGCTCCCAACTCAACCATTTTCTCGCAGTTAGCTGAAGAACATCGGAAAGAAGGGAATTTTGACGATGCTCTTCGAATTCTGAAGGACGGGTTAACTCGTCATCCCAACTATTGGTCTGCGAGGGTGACTCTGGGCCGTGTTTACCATCAGATGGGCAAGGCAGAGCTGGCAAGAGAGGAACTGGAGAAAGTGATCCAGTCTGTGCCTGACAACCTGCTTGCCAATAAGCTCCTGGGTGACATTTACATGTTTATGGACCAGCAAGCGGAGGCGCTGAAACGATACCGGATCGTTCAAATGTTGAATCCTTCGGATCAGGATGTAGCCGCTAACATCAAGCGTTTGGAATCGGAGATCAAGAAACCAGCGCCGGCTCCCGAACCCATACCGCAACCAGAGCCAACAGCCGTCCTCATACCGCAACCCGAATCATTAGCCGAACCGCTCACGCCATCCGTTGAGCGTACGGACCCGATCATTGTTGAAGATGAAGAAAGTTATGCGCCGACAGTCATGATACGGATTCCTGATTTTTTAGAAAAAACGGAAGTACCTGTAAAAACCACGGAAGCGATCGTTGAGCAAGAAGAAGTCACGGTAAAAAATGAAGAGGAAAGTGCTGCACCGGAGAAAGAGCCGGTTTTACAATCGGTTGAGGAACTAGAGAGTGTAGAGGAAATTGAACTGTCTTCCAACACGCTGATTATGGAACAACCGGAAAAATTGGAAGAGGAAAAGGGGCCGAGTGAAGCACAACAGCCGGAACAAATGGATCATTCATCGGAACTATCAAGTCTCGCGAGTTTGTTATTAGAGGGTGACAGCAAGCCTGTTGAGGAGCATCAGTTCGACGAATTGGAATCTGAGCTGATTCAGGATCATAAAGTAGAACCGGTAGATGAGCTTGTAAGCGATGCGCAGCAGGATCGAACCCAACCGATTGACGAAGGGGAAGAATCGGAGATTGAAGATGCCGAAGAGCTTACAACGGAAACTCTCGCAGAATTGTATCTGAACCAGGGTTTGGTCGATAAAGCGGCTAAGGTGTATCAGAGACTCTTGCTAAACGATCCGGGAAATGAGGGAATCCTGCAGCGATTGAGTGAGCTGCGTCCTAATGATGATTCGCAAGCTGCGGAGCCCGTCTATCAAGAGGAAGTGTTGGTGGAGGTTCCATCGGAGCAACGGGACAGGACGGAAGCGACTGTTATAGAGGAGACGGCACGTCGTGCGGAACAGCGCCGGCGAAAGATTACAACGCTTGAAAACTGGCTTACGACGATACGTCGCGAACGCGACTAGGCAGGGGTTATGTTTTTAGAAACGCTGAGAGAAATAGCGGACCGGTTTCAGAATATCCACTGTATTTTTTTGATGGGAATGGACGGTATGCCTGTCGAGAAAGTGGTTCGGGATCAGACCTTTAACATCGATGCCGTAACCGCGGAATTCACGACGGTGTTGAAGGTGACAACCGCCTCCACAGGGGAAGTCAATGCAGGTAATGTCGATGAAATCTTAATTCTATCGGACAAAATGATCTTACTCACAAAGAGCATTACAACCGAGTATTTCTTACTATTAGTGTTGCCGGTGGATGGAAACATGGGACGGGCACGCTTCGAACTAAAGAAAGCGAAATATGTATTAGAGAAGGAATTTGTCTAATGTCGGATGAACACGTTGATTTGAATCTCGAAGAATTGAAGGAATTGATTCGTTTGCTGCGCGAGAGTAATGTAACGGAGTTTGAGTTTCGCAAAGCAGACTATCGATTGCGAATCCGTCAGGGCAACGTCGTTGAAGAAACGCCCATTCGTGCGGCGATTTCCGCCGGGAATGGCGAGGATCAGGGGTTGATTG
>JBKKAT010000879.1:0-3213 GCA_046714535.1 Acidobacteriota bacterium
GGTCCAAGTTGGCTTTCAGGGGAGGACTTATAGGGACCAGTGTTTCCGTAAAAACTGCTCTACCGCGCGAAACAAGCCTGGATTGTCTTACTTTCCGTGAGCATGCTGCTCGTAAGAAAAGGGATGACTCAAACATTCCTCGCGTAACCATGAAGGAGTTGCGGGAAAAGTTGAAGCAACGATCCGAGTAATCCGGGTTCAAAGCGTTTTCTCAAGTGACTCACCGCGGGCAACGCCTGGGTTCTTTTCCTCGTCATCGCAAAAAAAAATGCCGTTCGGCAAACGAACCTCCCGTTTTATCTGTGTTTCTAGAGAGTCCACACCTTCTTTGAGGATGGCACCCGGCTTGCTATAGCCTGCGTGAATAAACTCAAAAGGGGGAAAAGATGAGAAAAGTGCCGGGGCGTTGATAGTCTGGCGACTACGAATTCTTTTTATACCAATCGATCGTTTCAGCGAGGCCGTCTTGCAAGGAAAATTTCGGTTTCCAGTTCAAAAGATTTCGGGCTTTCGTGCAATCGAGATACTGGGCGGGAATTTCATGAACGACTTGATCCAGAATTGTTGGCTGAAGGTGAGTGGCTTCCATTACCTGGAGGATTTCCTTCACGACTTCGAGAACGCGCATGGGAGTTTGATTTCCGAAATTGAATGCTTCACCGGATAACTCCGTTCCGGAGAGGCGTTCCGCAAGCAGGAGATAAGCATCCACCGCGTCGCGCACGTAAAAATAATCGCGAATCAGTTTTCCATCGCTTCGAATGACCGGGGATTCATTTTTCAAAACCGACCGGATCGTACCCGGTACCAGCCGGTTGAAGTTTAAGTCTCCGCCACCATATAAATTTCCGCATCGCGTAATCGCGACAGGAATGCGATACGTAAAAAAGTAGGATAAGGCAAGCAGGTCGGCGCAAGATTTACTCACATCATACGGATAACGGCCCTGCAGCGGCGAATCTTCCGTGTAAGGAAGATTTTCACTTGGGCCGTACGCTTTATCGCTGGAGGCAACGATCACGCGCTCAACTTTATTCGAACAGAGACGGCACGCGTCCAGGACACTCCACGTCCCGCGAATATTCGATTCAAAAGTGGAAAGGGGAGAGTGGTTTGCGGTTCCAACAATTGTTTGCGCGCCGAGATGAAAAACAGAATCGACTTCATATTCATTTAGAGTTCGCAGAACGAGATCATGATCTTCCAGCTCTCCACGCACAACGGTACATTTTCCCAGTAGATTTTCTTCCAGCAAACGGCTCACCGGAACCCAGTCGCGCATCAAGCAAATTACGTTGGCCTTCCGGTTCAATAACTCTTCTACGAGCCAGGAACCGAGCAGTCCTGTTGCGCCGGTAACAAAAGCATTTCGATCTTTCCAGAAAGTCATATCAAAATACTATTAGCTCGTGTAAGAAGGGAGATGAGGAGATGTTGGAGATGTGGAGATTTTATAAAAATTTGAAATTGTATTCATCTCCTTATCTCGAATATCTCCTTATCCCCCTTCTTACACCCCTACCATATTTTCCACGGGGCGTTATCTGTTTCCCAAAGGTGGTCCAGGAGTTCCTTTTCGCGCAGAGTGTCCACCGGTTGCCAGAAACCTTCATGCCGGAAAGCGATGAGTTGTTGATCTCGCGTCAATTGTTCCATTGGTTCCAGTTCAAAACTAGTGTTATCACCATCAATATAATTGAGAACTTCTGGTTCCAGAACAAAAAAACCTCCATTGATCCATCCTTCGTGAGTTTGCCGTTTTTCTGAGAACTTCTTCACAACGTTTCCATTCAATTGGAGTTCACCGAAACGAGCCGGGGGATGGACCGCAGTAACAGTGGCCAATTTTCCATGGTCCCGATGAAATTCTATCAGCGCCGTAACGTCTACATTCGCCACGCCATCTCCATACGTCATCAAGAATGTTTTCTCTGCAATCAGGGGTTTTAGTCTTAACATTCTGCCACCAGTCATCGTATCCTGACCCGTATCAATGACGTTAACCGTATTGTCGCTATGGAAATTATGGAAATATTCCTGAATCATTTCTCCTTTGTAACCGGCGGCAATCACAAAATCCTTGAGACCGTAAGCAGAATAAATATTCATGATGTGCCAGAGAAGAGGTTTGCCTCCGATTTCCACAAGCGGTTTCGGGCGAATCATGCTCTCTTCTGAGATACGAGTTCCGCGACCTCCCGCAAGGAGAATGACTTTCATCTAAATAATCTCCGGATGAGGAAAAGGAAGAATGAAACGGCCGCCGCGTCTGCGGTATTCATCCTGCTGTTGCATGATTTCCTTTGCGAAGTTCCATGCGAGCAAAAGCACAAAATCCGGTTGTTCCTCCAGAAGCGAGCCGACTGCGCGAACGGGAAGATGCTGTCCCGGTGTGTATCGTCCGACTTTTAGCGAACTCTTATCGACAGTATACGAAACGAGATCCGTGCCGATGTCACAATAGTTCAGCAACGTATTCCCTTTCGCCGGCGCGCCGTAGCCAACAATTGTTTTGCCCTCCGCTTTTAACGTTTCGAGCAGGCCACGAAGCTCGTGCCGGTGCTGCTGCACCTGCGCTGCAAAAGTTTCATACAGTTTCCTGTTCCTCATCCCGGTCCGCTTCTCTTCAGCCGCCAGCTCTACTACAGAATTAGAATGTTGGGCACCGGGCGCGGCAAACATGCGGATCGAGCCCCCATGAACGGGGACAAAATCGATCTGGCGAATCCCTAAATTCACACGATCACAGAGATGCATCAAAGTGGTAACGCTGAAATAGCAAAGATGTTCGTGGTAGACCGTATCATATTCGATATTCTGCAACAATTCCCGCAGGTAAGGAACCTCAAATACAACAAAACCATCTTCCGTAAGTAACGCTTTGCAACCGTTCAAAAACCCGACTGTATCGTCTACGTGAGCGAGAACGTTATTGGCGAGCACTACACGAGCCGGTCCGTTGGAACTCAGAATTCTTTCCACGCAAGCTGCATCAAAAAAGTCATTGATCGTTGGAATCTCATTCTCACGCGCCAGTCTGCTGATATTTTCAGCCGGTTCAACACCCAGAATCCGGAAACCATGCAACCGGAAGAAATTCAGTAGAGTTCCGTCGTTGCTTGCGATCTCAACAACGAGATCCTTTGGTTCCAATTTGCCGGACTGGATCACGGATTCCGCGTAGTTCAGGTTGTGCGCCGCCATGGTTTCGGA